>NZ_WIVR01000046.1:0-42600 GCF_009600525.1 Pseudomonas sp. FSL R10-1350 | reverse complement strand
TGCCCCGGTCGGCCAGCGCTGCCGGCCCCAACAACAGGGCTTGCCAGCCGCGCAAACCTGGCGCACCCGGTGACGCCTGCGGCTCATTGCCGGACGCCTGGTGGCTGATACTGGCAGCCGTATGCGCTACCGCAGGCGCGGGCCGGGAATCACGGAAAAAGTCGGCAACTTCGGCATCAGCGGGGTGTTCAAGCAACTCCTCAGGGGTCCCCACCTGCACTAAACGGCCATGGCGCAGCACGGCGATGCGATCCGCGAGGCGCAGGGCTTCCGCGGGGTCATGGGTGACAAGCAAGGTGGTAATGCCGCGCTCGTGCGCTAGTGACAAAAAGTGATTTTGCAGGTCGCGGCGGATAGTCGGGTCCAGCGCACTGAAAGGCTCGTCCATCAGCAGGATGTCTGGCTCTGTCACCAAGGCCCGGGCCAGGCCGACCCGTTGCTGCATACCCCCGGAAAGCTCGTGGGGATAATGCTCACCCCACCCCTGCAACCCCACCGCCTGTAACTGCAAGGTGGCAGCGGCATGACGAACCGGCTCGGGTTCGCCGCGCAGCTCCAGCGGCAGCGCGACGTTATCCAGCACCGTACGATGGGGTAACAGGCCAAAGTGCTGAAAGACCATGCCGATGCGGCGCGAGCGCAAATCCCGCAAGCCCTTGTCGTTCAGCCCGCTAATGGCCTGACCGTCAATCAACACGTCACCGCTGGTGGGCTCGATCAGGCGGTTAATGTGGCGCAACAGCGTTGACTTGCCGCTGCCTGAAGTGCCCATCAGGCACAGCACTTCACCGCGCCGCACCTGCAAGCTGACATCGCTGACGGCCAATAGCTCAGGGGCGGTTTTTTTCCCTGAATAGGTTTTGGTGACGCCCCGAAACTCAAGCACCACGTCGCCCTGGCTGGCGAATTCTGTGGGCACTTGAGGAGGCCTTTGTGGCGATGGAGTTCGCTCCGCCGCCAAAGGAAGTTGAATGACTGTCACAGGTGCTCCTGACAAACGCCGCTTGAAAACGGGCATCTGGTTCGCCCACAGGCTGCAAAAGTTGAGCGTCAGCGCATGACCTGAAAACAGTTAGCCTGATGCAAGAAAGCGCCGGACTAAAAGCCCGACGCTGTAGAGAGGCATAAAGCTAAACGATCTTAAAAAACAAAAATAAATACCATTTAATTATTAGCTTAAGCTTCTTAATTATTTCGGCTTGTGACAGTCGCGCAGCCACAGTTGATTGTGGAACCGGGCGCCTGAATGTTTGGAATGTGCAGACGATTATCTGAAGGGCTTGGCACCGTATATTGGCCCTGATCAGCGCCATGGAGCGCTCCACTTCAGAGGTCCCCTAATGAGCATTCTGTTTTCTCCCTACACGCTGTCGGGCATAGAACTGAAGAACCGTGTCGTGATGGCGCCCATGACTCGCGCACGCGCCTTGACCACCGTGCCTGACGCGCTCACGTTGCTCTATTACCGCCAGCGGGCAAGTGCAGGGCTGATCATCAGCGAAGGGGTTCCGGTTTCCGTTCAGGGCCGCGGCTATCTGTTCAACCCCGGCCTGTACACCCAAGAGCAAGTAGAAGGCTGGAAAAACGTCACCAGCGCCGTGCATGAAGACGGCGGCAAGATCTTCGCCCAACTTTGGCACGTGGGCCGGGTATCGCACACCACCTTGCAACCCGATGGCGGCGCCCCGGTGTCCTCCAGCAATAAGTTGGCGGCCAATTCGCTGGCCTATGCCTACGACAAAGACGGTCAGCCCGGACCGATTCAAGCCAGCCCTCCCCGTGCGTTGTCGACCGAAGAAGTCGAAGCGCTCAAGCACGACTTTGTCCTGGCTGCCCGCAGAGCGGTTGAAGCGGGTTTTGACGGGGTGGAGATCCATGGCGCCAATGGCTATCTGTTTGAGCAGTTCATCAATCCAACGGTCAACGACCGTACGGACCGCTATGGCGGCTCCATTGAAAATCGCATTCGCCTGCTACTGGAAACCCTGGATGCAGTCGCCGATGCAATCGGTCGCAGCAAGGTGGGGGTGCGGGTTTCGCCCTTTGGCCGGCTGTTTGATATGGCGCCCTTTGATGATGAGGCCGAGACCTGGGTCGCCGTCGCGCGCGAACTGCAAAATCGGCGCATTGCCTACGTTCACCTGAGCGATCAATTGACCATTGGCGCCGAACGCATGCCCGAAGGTTTTGCCCAGACCTTTCGCGATTCGTACCAAGGCACCTTGATTGCTGCCGGTGGCTTTGATCGCGAATCGGCCGAGGCGGCGCTGGCGTCAGGTGAGCTGGATCTGGTCGCATTTGGCCGACCCTTTATTGCAAACCCGGACCTGGTGGAGCGGATGAAAAACGACTGGCCGATTGCACTGCCTGATCGCTCAACGTTCTACGGCAACAGCGGCGAAAAAGGCTACGTCGACTACCCGTTTTATACGCCAGCCCAGTAACCGTACTCACTTGAAGCGCCCGCCCGCGGCGCTTCAGGTCACTGCTTTAAACGGTCCCAAGGCTTAGGTCCGGTCGAAAAATCACTGCATCACGTTGTGCCAGCGCCAGCAGTTCATCCACGACCATGCGGACCTTGGGCTGTAGATAACGCGTCCGTGGCCAAATCACGTTTATCGGCATTTCAGCCCCGGCATAAGCCTCAAGCACCGGGACCAACAGGCCCTGTTCAACAGGCGTTTGCACCAGCCAAGTGGGCAGTTGTGCCAGGCCGCCCCCGGCAAGGGTCAGGTTTAATAACATCTCCCCATCACCGACCTCATGCTTGACCCGCACCTCATGTTCATGGGTTTGCCCCTTTTCGTCATTCAACATCCAGGTTTTGCGGGTGCCATTACGCCAGCCGACAATGCAATCGTGATGCAATAGATCATCGGGTGCCCGGGGTGTGCCATGCGCTTGCAGATAGGCCGGGGTCGCACAAATCAGCAGGCTTTGGCTGCCCAACTTGCGGGCAACTATATCGGCGTCATCTTTCAACACACCGATTCTGACCACAAGGTCGACACCCTCGTTGACGATATCTACCAGCCGCTCACTGAAGCTGACAGACAGATCGAGCTGCTGATAACGCACCGCCATGTCGATCAGCGTCGGCAAAATATGCCGACGGCCAAAGGCTGCAGGAAGATCGATGCGCAGCCGGCCAACAGGCGCTTGCTGGCCAGTGGTCAAAAAGCCCTGCGTTTCGGCCAGCTCATCCATCACCCGCAGGCAACTGGCCAGATACGCCTCGCCTTCAGCGGTCAGCACCAGGCGCCGGGTGGTGCGATGCAGCAGCTTCACCCCTAAACGCGACTCAAGGCGCGTGACACTTTTGCCCACCGCCGAGCTGGTCACACCCAACTCAAGCGCGGCAGCCGTGAAGCTTAGTGCCTGAGCGGCAGACACAAACTCGCGAATACCGTCAAAAGGGTTTTCAGACATTAGAGGCTCCAGGGCCTGGGGCTGTTTTCAGAATGGGATCGCCACCCTACCAGCTTGATCGTGGCTTATTCACGGGCATTACGCTCAGGCCAGACCACCTCAAGGCGGGTATGAGTGATGCGCCACTCCCCGTCGATTCGCTGATACTGATCGGCATACAGACCAAGCAACAGCAACGGGTTTGGATCGGGTTTCGAAGCCGTTTCAAAATCAATCAAGTAGCAGCGACCTTGCGCCGTATCCGGCCCGGTCAACTGGATCCAGTGGTTCACAATGGCATGCATAAAGGGATAACTCCCTTGCTTGTCCCGATCGAACAGCGTGAAAGCCTCAGCCAGGCCAGCACGTATGGCGTCGATGCCATGCATGTTGCCGACCGTGACTTGCACCACGGCGTCTGCCGAAAAAACCTGGTCCAGTGCCGCGATATTGTTGCTGTCCAGATGGTGTGCGTAAAGCGTGCGGAGTGCGCGAATCTCTTCGCGATCCAGCAATGCCTTGAGTTTAATGTCCATGCCAGTGACCTCTTAAAGATGCATGCCTGGAGGTTGGATGCCAACGCCCAATCAGTAGAACTGTCACTGTAGTCAGGATTAGGAGAAAGATAATGCGGGATTAATTCCAAACATTGTGGAATTGAAGGATGGAATAGAGCACTGGCGCAACGGTCAAGAAGGATGTAAGCGCACCCGACATTGATGGTTTTAGTTGGTGCGCAGAAACGAAAAAAGGACCCGAAGGTCCTTTTTTCAACGATTCACAGACTTCAGCTGAACTCTGTAAATCTTTATTTGGAGCGGGAAACGAGACTCGAACTCGCGACCCCGACCTTGGCAAGGTCGTGCTCTACCAACTGAGCTATTCCCGCGTTTTGGTGTTGCGCATTCTATAGGTTTCCAAGAATGCGTCAACCCCTTGATTCAAAAAGTTTTATTTATTTTGTCGAGGTGGTCTTCAAATGCGGCCAGGCAGCCCGCAAGTATTGAACCATCGACCACAGCGTCAACCCTGCCGCGACCATCAGTAACCCATAACCGATCAGGACCCAGAAGCTGAAGTCTGACGGGTTGGCCAGCAAGATGACCAATGCCAGCATTTGCGCCGCTGTTTTCCATTTGCCCATGTTCGACACGGCAACCTGGGCGCGCGCCCCCAGCTCTGCCATCCACTCGCGCAAGGCCGAGATGACGATTTCACGGCCAATGATCACCGCTGCCGGCAAGGTCAGCCAGAAGTTGTGATGTTCTTGCACCAGCAACACCAGCGCGACCGCCACCATCAATTTGTCGGCAACCGGGTCCAGAAAGGCGCCGAACGGTGTGCTTTGTTCCAGTCGGCGGGCCAGATAACCATCCAGCCAGTCCGTTGCCGCGGCAAAAGCGAACACAGAGCTTGCAGCGGCATAACTCCAGCTGTACGGGAGGTAAAACAACAGAATAAAGAACGGAATCAGAAGAACGCGTAGAACGGTGATCAAATTAGGGATATTCATCGGCACAACTGGCTACGAGGTGAGGGAGCATTCTACTCGCTGTGCAGGTTTGCATAAATCAACTCAGCGAGCTTTTTACTGATACCGGGTGCTTTGGCAATTTCTTCGATGCTGGCACGAGACAGCTCTTGTAATCCACCAAAATGTTTCAGCAGGTCACGGCGACGGGTTGGCCCCACCCCCGCAATCCCTTCCAGGGTAGAGGTGTTACGGGTTTTACCACGTCGCGCACGGTGCCCGGTAATGGCAAAACGGTGGGCCTCGTCGCGGATCTGCTGGATCAAATGTAGCGCCGGCGAATCACCTTTCAAGGTGAATTCATGGGCTGCATCGTTCAGGTACAGGGTTTCAAAGCCCGCCTTGCGCGTCGTGCCTTTGGCCACGCCGAGCAAAATCAGGTCCGGTACGGCCAGCTCATTGAGCACGTCACGAGCCATCGAAAGCTGCCCCTTGCCCCCGTCGACCAGGAGGATATCGGGCAGCTTGCCCTCGCCTTCCTTGAGCCGACTAAAACGGCGCATCAAGGCCTGGTGCATGGCGGCATAGTCATCGCCCGGGGTCACACCTTCGATGTTAAAACGCCGGTAGTCGGATTTGATCGGGCCTTCCGGGCCAAACACCACGCAAGAGGCAACGGTGGCTTCGCCGCTGGAGTGGCTGATGTCGTAGCATTCCAGCCGCTGGGGGATTTCATCGAGCTTCAAGACTTGCGCCAGGGCTTCAAAGCGCGCCGCAACATGCAGGCGGTTGGCCAGACGCGCGCTCAACGCCTGCTCAGCGTTGGTCACAGCCAATTGCTGCCAGCGCGCACGGGTACCGCGCACGCGATAACTGATGGCCATCTCGCGCCCGCGCAGGGCTTCAATCGCCTCGCTGATAGCCGCAAAGCTTTCGTGTTCGACGTTGACGATCAACTCGCTCGGCAAATCGCGCTCGGGGCTGCTGATGTAGTACTGCCCGAGGAACGCGGCCATGACTTCGGCCACCTCCTCCTCGATCCCCACCTGCGGGAAGAAGTTTTTGCTGCCCAGCACGCGACCACCGCGCACATTGATCAAATGCACGCAAGCACCGCCCGGGTTGACGAAGGCCGCGACGATATCCACATCGCCGGTGCCACCTTCCATACTTTGCTGGTCCTGAACCCGACGCAATAACGAGATCTGATCGCGTATTTCGGCTGCCCGCTCAAAATCGAGGGTGCTGGCGGCCTGCTCCATCTCGTTACCGAGTTCTTCCGTCAACGCACTGCTGCGCCCCTCAAGGAACATCACCGAGTGGCGCACATCCTGGGCATAGACCTCTGGCTCAACCAGACCGACACACGGTCCCTTGCAACGCTTTATCTGGTACTGCAAGCACGGCCGGGTGCGGTTCTTGAAATAGCTGTCTTCACACTGACGGACCATGAAGGTTTTCTGCAACAGGCTCAAACTCTCACGGATTGCCCCCGCGCTGGGGTAAGGCCCGAAATATTTGCCCTTCTGCTTCTTGGCGCCGCGATGAATGCTCAGGCGCGGGTATTGACCATCCGACAGAAATACGTACGGATAAGACTTATCGTCGCGCAGCAGGATGTTGTACGGCGGGCGCCATTCCTTGATCAGCGTCTGCTCAAGCAGCAACGCCTCGGTTTCGTTGGCGGTGATCGTGGTTTCGATTTGCGCGATACGGCTAACCAGCGCCGCTGTTTTGGGCGCCAGCCCGGTTTTGCGGAAATAGCTGGCCAGGCGTTTTTTCAGGTTCTTGGCTTTGCCCACATAAAGCAGGCGCGCCTCACTGTCGAACATGCGATACACGCCGGGCCTGCCGCTACACGTCGACAGAAATGCACTGGAATCAAACACGTCAGTCATCGTCAGCCAGCATCAACCATGCCATGACGAACGGCCAGCAACGCCAGTTCAACATCACTTTTGACCGAGAGCTTTTCATAAATGCGATAGCGGTAGGTATTGACTGTTTTAGGCGACAGGCAAAGCTTGTCGGAAATGACCTGGACCTTTTGGCAGCCAACAATCATCAACGCGATCTGGATCTCGCGTTCAGACAAGGCATCAAAAGGAGAATCGCTGGCAGGCTGGAAAGACTTGAGCGCCAACTGCTGAGCCACTTGCGGGCTGATATAGCGCTGCCCGGCAAACACCAGGCGAATGGCCTGAACCATTTCGGCCAAACCAGCCCCTTTGGTCATATAACCCGCAGCGCCTGCCTGCAACAAACGCGTCGGGAACGGGTCCTCTTCACACACTGTTACCGCGACGACTTTGATGTCCGGATGGCTGCGCATCATTTTGCGCGTCGCTTCCAGGCCACCAATGCCGGGCATCTTGACATCCATCAGGACGACATCCGGTTTCAACTCACGCGCCTTGGCGAGTGCCTCTTCGCCAGACTCGGCTTGACCAACGACCTGCAGACCATCGATATCCGACAGCATTCGTGTAATGCCCGTACGCACAAGATCGTGATCATCGACCACCAGAACCCGAATCAAGTCGACACCTCGCAAATTGCGTCTAAGTTGGTGCCGCCTACCTTAACAAAAAACAGTCAGCCGACCTACCTATCCATGCATTCATGAATCAATACGCCAGCACCCAGGGCCACTGATCAATCGTTGGACTCTTGACGCTTGCGCAACGGCTGCGCCACCGACATTTTCGCCAGGCTTGAGGTTAATTGGCGAATGGCATCCTGATCGTCTTTATGCAGCCCGCGATACGTGACCAACACCCGCTCTTCCACCTGGGTAAGGTTATCGACCAGTGTCGGCGTACGGGTGCCCGTCAACACATACAGAACATCAACGCCACGTGCTGCAACACGCGACAAGTAATCGGCTTTTGGCGCACGGTCGCCATTTTCATATTTGCCTTGGGCGTTCGCTTCAACCCCGCCGATTTCGCCAAATAATTTTTGCGAAAGGCCCAGACGCTCTCTTTCTTGCCGTAAACGCGAACCAATTCCATTCATTTGAATATACGACTCCACTCTTCACACCCATTAGGATGGTATAGTCTGCAATAATTGAACAATATTGAACGGTTTTGAACTATGGCCGGAATTCGTACTGCGGCACAAGCGAAGGCTTGGCTCGAACATCAAGGGAAGTCTGTTCAACAGTTCGCGCGTGAACATGGCGTTGACCCGGCGACAACCTATCAAGTGCTTGCAGGACGCAAAAAAGGAAAGCGCGGAGAAGCCCACAAGGTGGCGGTATTGCTGGGAATGAAAGACGGCATAATTCTCCCTTCTCCTGGCGACTCAACTGAAGACAAAAGCGACGGCCTGATGTGAGTCTGCGCCCAATTTGATTGAGCGACATAAAGAGATTAGCTGCCTCTGGCGATGCAAGCACGTAAACCGACAAAACGGTTATAAGCTAAGCATTGCATCCTGACCAGCGCTCATGGCAGCTACATTTTCCACATGAAGGTGATAGCAATTTTTAATTGAATCGCGCTACCGCTCTCGAGTAAGCTCCTGACCATTCAGTGGAGAACACACATGTTGCATAACGTACACACAGCCATTAGCAAGCAGGTCGCTACCCAGCGCCAGGCTGCTGCTGTGCGCACGCACAATGCACACTCGACTGCACGATTTTATTTTGGGTATTGGTTTAGCCACTGGCGCGCCTGATACCCATCCGGCGGCCACTTTCAAGGGGTCGCCTACCAGAGAATTCTCACCCCCGGTCGGCTACCCGACCGGGGGTTTTGTTTTTTTAGTCCCTGCAAAAATGACTTATTTGAGGAATGCACACATGAACTACACCACTTATTACCGCTTCGACCTTTGCACTGCCTGGCGATTTATCAGCCGCCGTTCGGGACAGCCTGCCGCCTCCGAACGGACCCACATCGGTGGCACGCATGAACTCACAGCCAGTCTGGCCAATTGTCGAACACCCCAGTAGGGCTGAGCGTGCGGGAAAGCCCGCCGCCTGCCCAGGAAGCACACACCATGAACGCATCTGTATCTGCTCTGCCAAACACCGCTCACACCGACACCAAAGCTGCCCTGACCCAGCGCCTGCCCAGCGCCTCACAGCTCAAACAGCAGTTGCCACTGGGCGCAGAACTCAGCCAGTTGGTGAGTCAGCAGCGCCAAGCCATCCGCGCCATCCTCAATGGCGAAGACTCCCGCCTGTTAGTAGTCGTTGGCCCTTGCTCCCTTCACGATCCGGTCTCGGCACTGGAATACGCCAGTCAACTGGCCGCCCTGTCTCGCGACCTGAGCGAAGACCTGTTGCTGGTGATGCGTGCCTACGTCGAAAAACCCCGCACCACCATCGGCTGGAAAGGCCTGGCCTACGACCCGCATCTGGACGGCAGCGACGACATGGCCCACGGCCTGACGCTGTCGCGCGAGCTGATGATTGAAATGCTGCGCATGGGCTTGCCCGTGTCTACCGAACTGCTGCAACCTATGGCGGCCGGCTACTTCGATGACGTGCTGGGTTGGGCGGCGATTGGTGCGCGCACCACCGAATCCCAAATCCACCGCGAAATGGCCAGCGGCCTGGATCTGTCGGTCGGCTTCAAAAACGGTACTGACGGCGGCGTAGGCATTGCATGCGACGCCATGCGTTCATCCGCCCACGGCCACCGCCACTTCGGTGTCGACAGCCAAGGGCATCCAGCCATCATCATGACCTCCGGCAACCCGGACACCCATCTGGTCTTGCGCGGCGGCCACAGCGGCCCGAACTACGACCGCAGCAGCGTGGCCAAGGCCCGCGCCGGTCTAGAAAAAAATGCCATCCCTGCGCGCCTGATGGTTGACTGCAGCCACGCCAACAGCGGCAAAGACCCTCTGCGCCAGCCGCACGTGTTCAAAGACGTATTGGCGCAACGCCTGGAAGGTGATCACTCGCTGATTGGCGTGATGCTCGAAAGCCATCTTTTCGAGGGTTGCCAAGCGCTGGGCAACGACCTGCGCTACGGCGTCTCCGTCACTGACGGCTGCCTGGGATGGGAAGCCACCGAGCAGTTACTGCGCGATGCGGCAAGCCAACTGCAACAGCAACGCCGTGCGCTGCTGGCCGCCAGCTAAACAATCGTCCTGCCTGACTGAATGCGCACCGCTGGGCCCTGCCCACGGTTGCGCGAAGTCGATCCCGTCTGACAGGCAAGCCGACAGATGTCGTCTGAAACTCTCCCGGCTCTAAACGATTACCGCCCTCGCGCACTTGGAATCGTCCAGCGCCCGCTCTGCCTGAAGGCCCACAGCCTGGCGCGGCCGACGGTAATACCCTGCAACCCGATCTGCCCGCTTCATGTTGTCGACTAAGGTGTTTTTATGACCTCAAAACACTCTCTGGAGAAACAACATGCACCGCACCCCCAGCACTCGCTACCCCCTTTTATTGGTCCATGGACTGTTCGGCTTTGAACGGATCGGGCCATTGCATTACTTCAACGGCATCAAAGAAGCGCTGCACGATTCAGGCGCCCACGTATTCACGGCCTCCGTGTCTGCCGCCCACAACAACGAAACCCGTGGCGAACAATTGCTCGCGCACATCCATGACCTGCGCCAGCAAACGGGCGCCAAGCGGGTCAATCTGATCGGGCACAGCCAGGGCGCCCTGACCGCACGCTATGCCGCTGCTGTCGACCCTGAATCGGTGGCCTCGGTGACCTCCGTCAGCGGCCCCAATCACGGCTCCGAGCTTGCCGACCGCCTGCGCCTGGCCTTCACCCCCGGCCAATTGCCAGAGACTGCGGCGGCAGCCCTGATCACCGCCTTCAGCACCTTCATGTCGATACTCAGCGGCAAACCCAAACTGCCCCAGCATTCACTTGAAGCCCTCAATGCGCTGACCTCAAAGGGTGTTGCCGACTTCAACAAAAAATACCCGCAAGGCCTGCCAGCAACGTGGGGCGGTATGGGGGCGGCGCAGGTCGACGACGTGTTCTATTACTCCTGGAGCGGCATTATCAAAGGCTCGTTACTCTCCGAATCAATGAACCTGTTTGATCCCATGCACAACGCCTGCCGCGTGTTTTCCAGCTTCTTCACCCGTGAAAGCAAAGCCAATGACGGCCTGGTAGGCCGCTTCAGCTCGCACCTGGGCACGGTCATTCAATCGGATTATGAGATGGACCACCTGGACACCATCAATCAAATGGCCGGCATGACTCGGCGCAAGGCCAACCCCGTAGCGCTGTATATCGAGCATGCGCAACGTTTGAAAAACCAGGGCCTTTGAGGCTGAAGTCGGGATCTTTAATCCATGGGAACTTTGCCGAGAAAAAAGCCACTGAATCCGGTAGGCTCACCACTTTCTTGAAAGGAGTAACTCCCCATGGCCAAAGCCACTGCCCGTCACATCCTGGTTTCCAGCGAAGCCAAGTGCAACGAACTGAAAGCACAAATCGAAGGCGGCGCTGATTTCGCCGAAGTTGCAAAGGCCAACTCCTCTTGCCCGTCCAGCCGTCAAGGCGGCGACCTGGGTTCGTTCGGTCCAGGCCAGATGGTTAAAGAATTCGACACCGTGGTCTTCAGCGCGCCAATCAACGTGGTGCAAGGTCCGGTTAAAACCCAGTTCGGTTACCACCTGCTGGAAGTCACCAGCCGCCAGGACTAATCCCCCAGGCTCTGCGTGAAAGCGGCCCACCTTTTGGTGGGCCGTTTCGTATCCGCAGTCGCGAAACGCGTGCTAAGTTTCCTCATCGATGAAATCACCGTGTCTCACCTGAGGAATTGATCATGAGCCTGAAAGGTAAAACCGCCTTGGTTACCGGTTCCACCAGCGGTATTGGTCTGGGTATCGCGCAAAGCCTGGCCAAGGCTGGCGCCGACCTGATACTCAACGGTTTTGGCGACGCCAGCAAAGTCATTGCCGAACTGCAACAGTTTGGCGGCAAGGTGGGGCATCACCCGGCCGATGTCAGCGACCCGGCGCAAATCGCCGACATGATCCACTACGCCGAACGCGAATTCGGCGGCATCGACATTCTGGTCAACAACGCGGGCATTCAGCACGTGTCCAGCGTCGAAGAGTTCCCGGTCGAGCGGTGGGATTCCATCATCGCGATCAACCTGTCCTCGGTGTTCCACAGTACCCGCCTCACCCTGCCCGGCATGCGCAAGCGCGGCTGGGGCCGCATCGTCAATATCGCCTCGGTTCATGGCCTGGTCGGCTCGGTCGGCAAAGCCGCCTATGTGGCTGCCAAGCACGGGGTCATCGGCCTGACCAAAGTGGTCGGCCTTGAAACCGCCACCAGCAATATCACCTGCAACGCCATCTGCCCCGGCTGGGTACTCACGCCGCTGGTGCAAAAGCAAATCGACCAGCGCATCAGCCAGGGCATCGACCCGTACCAGGCCCAGCACGACCTGCTGGCCGAGAAACAACCGTCTCTGGAGTTCGTCACCCCACCGCAACTCGGCGAGTTGGTGCTGTTTTTGTGCAGTGAAGCCGGCAGCCAAGTGCGCGGCGCAGCCTGGAACGTTGACGGCGGCTGGTTGGCGCAATAGCAGGCGCGCAATCCTGCTTGTTAGCCATGCAAAAATGCATGCCAAGCCTGCACGCATCCGGGTTGTCATCAGCAAATTTGCACTGTTAGCATCGACCATCGTTCGCCCGCGAACACATTCTAAAAATAATGCACAGCAGGGAGTTAGTGATGACTGCTCAGGTTTCATCCTCGCCGACACAGGATGTCGAGCCGACCCAAAGCACGGTACTTGCCGAAGTCCGCAACCATCTTGGCCACCTGACCCTCAACCGCCCCAGCGGCCTCAACGCCCTCGACCTGCCCATGGTCCGCAGCCTGCAACAGCAGCTCGATGCCTGGGCAGGCGATGCCAACATCAAGGCCGTGGTATTGCGCGGCGCTGGCGAAAAAGCCTTTTGTGCGGGCGGCGACATTCGCTCGCTATACGACAGCTACAAAAGCAAAGACACCCTGCACACCGTGTTCTTCGAAGAGGAATACGCCCTTGACCGCACGCTGCACCACTACCCAAAACCGCTGCTCGCGTTGCTCGATGGCTACGTTTTGGGCGGCGGTATGGGGCTGGCACAAGGCTGCGATCTGCGCCTGATCACCGAACGCAGCCGTCTGGCCATGCCGGAAGTGGCCATTGGTTACTTCCCTGACGTTGGTGGCAGCTACTTCCTGACCCGCACCCCCGGCCAGATCGGCACCTACCTGGGCGTCAGCGGCGTGCAAATCCGCGCCAGCGATGCGTTGTATTGCGGGCTGGCCGACTGGTACACCGACAGCAGCAAACTGCCTGAACTGGATCAAAGCCTCGACCACCTCCAGTGGCGCCAATCGCCCCTTGAAGACCTCAAGGCGCTGCTGGCTACCTTTGCCGTGCAAACCTTGCCCGACGCGCCGCTGGCCAACTTGCGGCCCGTGATTGATGAAGTGTTTGCCCACAATAGCGTGCTCGAGATCGTTGCTCACCTGCGCGCCGTGACAGCTCCGCAACACCGCGAATGGGCCACCGAGACCGCCAACCTGCTGGAAACCCGCTCACCGCTGGGCATGGCCGTCACCCTCGAAATGCTCCGCCACGGCCGTCAACTGACCCTTGAGCAATGCTTCGAGCTGGAATTGCACCTGGACCGCCAGTGGTTTGATCGCGGCGACCTGATCGAAGGCGTGCGCGCACTGATTATCGACAAGGATAAAACCCCGCACTGGAACCCGCCGACCTTGAGTGAACTGGACCCCAAGCACGTCGCCAGCTTCTTCACCGGCTTTAAAAAGAGCGAGGTGTAAGCCATGCAAGACCTCGAACTGACTGAAGAACAAGTGATGATCCGTGACATGGCGCGTGATTTTGCCCGTGGCGAAATTGCCCCCCACGCACAAGCCTGGGAAAAAGCAGGCTGGATCGACGACGCGCTGGTATCAAAAATGGGCGAGCTGGGCCTGCTCGGCATGGTCGTCCCCGAGGAGTGGGGCGGCACCTACGTCGACTACGTCGCCTACGCGCTGGCCGTCGAAGAAATTTCGGCCGGTGATGGTGCGACGGGTGCGCTGATGAGCATCCACAACTCGGTAGGCTGCGGGCCGATTCTCAAATACGGCAGCGAAGCGCAAAAACAAACCTGGCTAGCCGACTTGGCGAGCGGCCAGGCCATCGGCTGTTTCTGCCTGACAGAACCGCAAGCGGGCTCCGAGGCGCACAACTTGCGTACCCGCGCCGAACTGCGCGACGGCCAATGGGTCATCAACGGGGCCAAGCAATTTGTCAGCAACGGCAAGCGCGCCAAACTGGCCATTGTGTTTGCCGTGACTGATCCGGAGCTGGGCAAAAAAGGCATCTCGGCCTTTCTTGTGCCCACCGAAACACCCGGCTTTATCGTCGATCGTACTGAACACAAAATGGGCATTCGCGCGTCAGACACCTGCGCCGTCACCCTCAACAACTGCAGCGTGCCCGAAGCCAATCTGCTGGGCGAACGCGGCAAAGGGCTGGCCATCGCCCTGTCCAACCTGGAAGGCGGACGCATCGGCATTGCCGCCCAGGCGCTGGGTATTGCACGGGCGGCTTTTGAAGCAGCGCTGGGCTACGCCCGTGATCGCGTGCAGTTCGACAAGGCGATTATCGAGCACCAAAGCGTGGCCAACATGCTGGCCGATATGCAAACCCGCCTGAACGCCGCCCGCCTGTTGATCCTGCACGCAGCACGCCTGCGCAGCGCTGGCAAACCGTGCTTGTCAGAAGCCTCGCAGGCCAAACTGTTTGCTTCGGAAATAGCCGAGTTTGTCTGCTCCAAAGCCATTCAGATTCATGGTGGTTATGGCTACCTGGAAGACTACCCGGTGGAGCGTTACTACCGAGACGCGCGGATCACCCAGATCTACGAAGGCTCGAGCGAGATCCAACGCATGGTGATTGCCCGCGAGCTGAAGAACTACCTGATCTGACCCCGCAATGCCCCGTCTGCGACGCCGTGCTGTCGCACAGCAAACAGGACAGCGAGTATCTTCAGCATCCCCCAATCGGTTCCCTCTCCTTCGGGAGAGGGCTAGGGTGAGGGGGCTTTGGCTTTTATGTACATATCCATTGCTGCGGCAACGGCCACTTAGGGTTCCGGCCTTACGCCGCGTCACTTTAAAAAGTTGTAGAGACCGGACACATGGTTGACGGGGCCTCTCAGATCAAAGGCCAGATCAAGATCAAAAAATCGCGAGACAAGCTCGCTCCTACAGTGGGTTGCGCAGACGCTTAGCTGTTCTTGAACTGCGCTTCGCGCTTGCCGACGAACGCCGCCATGCCTTCTTTCTGGTCATGGGTGGCGAACAGCGAGTGGAAAACCCGGCGCTCAAAACGCACGCCTTCGGTCAGGTTAACTTCAAACGCACGGTTGACGCTTTCCTTGGTCAGCATCAGCACCGGCAGGGATTTTTTGGCAATGGTAGCGGCCACTTTCAGCGCTTCTTCCAGCAACTCGTCCACCGGGATTACCCGCGCCACCAGGCCCGAACGCTCAGCCTCGTTTGCATCCATCAAACGCCCGCTCAGGCACATTTCCATTGCCTTGGCCTTGCCCACGGCGCGGGTCAGGCGCTGGGTGCCGCCCATGCCCGGCAATACGCCGAGGTTGATTTCCGGCTGACCAAATTTGGCATTGTCACCGGCCAGAATAAAATCGCACATCATCGCCAACTCACAGCCGCCGCCCAAGGCAAATCCGGCCACCGCAGCAATGATCGGCTTGCGTCGGGTCGATACCCGGTCGCTGTCCGAGAACAGATCTTCAAGGTAAATCTGCGGGTAGGTCAGCTCCGCCATTTCCTTGATATCGGCCCCGGCAGCAAAAGCTTTTTTCGAGCCGGTGATCACGATGCAGCCAATGTTGTTATCCGCTTCAAGGCCGTCCAGGGCGTGATTCACTTCGCTTACCAACTGTGCGTTGAGCGCATTCAACGCCTGCGGCCGGTTCAGCGTGATCAGGCCCACTTGCCCGTGAATGTCCAACAAAATGGTTTCGTAGCTCATCGATAACGTCCTCAATTCAAAGATTGCGCGAAATGACCATGCGCTGAATATCGCTGGTGCCTTCGTAGATCTGGCACACCCGCACATCGCGATAGATCCGCTCCAGCGGGAAGTCGTTCAAATAGCCATAACCTCCCAAGGTTTGCAACGCCTTGGAACACACCCGCTCGGCCATCTCCGAGGCGAACAGCTTGGCCTGCGACGCTTCGACCAGCGCCGACTGGCCGCTGTCGCGCAGAGCCGCCGCGTACTGGACCATTTGCCGGGCGACGGCGATTTCTGTCGACATGTCTGCCAGACGAAACGCTACCGCCTGATGCTCAACCAGCGGCTGGCCGAAGGTCACCCGCTCACGGGCATAATCACGCGCCGCTTCAAAGGCTGCGCGGGCCATGCCGACCGCCTGCGAAGCAATACCAATGCGCCCGCCTTCAAGGTTGCTCAAGGCGATTTTGTAGCCCTGCCCTTCCTCGCCCAAGCGATTAGCCACGGGCACTTTAAGGTCGGTAAAAAGGATCTGGCAGGTGTCCGAAGCATGTTGCCCCAGCTTGTCTTCTACCCGCGCCACGCTGTAGCCGGGTGAATCGGTGGGCACAATAAACGCGCTGATACCGCGCTTGCCCGCCGACGGATCCGTCACCGCAAACACAATCACCACCCCGGCGTTTTGCCCCGAAGTGATGAACTGTTTGCAGCCATTAAGGACGTAATGATCGCCCTCAAGACGCGCTCGGGTTTTCAGGTCGCTGGCATCAGAACCGGCTTGCGGTTCAGTCAAGGCGAACGCGCCGAGCATGGCACCGCTGGCCAAGGGTATGAGGAACTCGCGCTTCTGCTGCTCGGTGCCGTATTTGAGAATCGGCACGCAGCCCACCGAGTTGTGCACGCTCATGATCGTCGAGCAGGCGCCATCACCCGCGGCGATTTCTTCCAGGGCCATCGCGTAGGCTTGATAGCCGGTGTCGCAACCGCCCCACTCTTCGGGCACCAACATGCCGAAAAAGCCCAGCTCGGCCATTTCGTTGACCGCTTCACGGGGGAAGCGATGTTGCTTGTCCCACTCTGCCGCAAAGGGTTTCAAGCGCTCTTGGGCAAACTGCCGGGCCGCTTCGCGAATTTGTATGTGTTCAGATGTAGGCAGCATAAAACTCCTTAATACAGGCATTCCACGGCAATCGCCGTGGCTTCGCCGCCGCCAATGCAGACAGCTGCAATACCGTGCTTTAACTGTTTGTTGCGCAAAGCCGAGAGCAATGTCACCAGAATCCGTGCGCCCGAAGCGCCGATCGGATGCCCCAGCGCGCAAGCCCCGCCGTAGACGTTGACCTTGTCATGGGGGATGTCCAGCTCGCTCATGGTCACCAGAGTCACCACCGCAAACGCTTCATTGATTTCAAACAGGTCGACCTCGGACAGGTCCCAGCCAGTCTTGCTCAACAACCGCTTGATCGCGCCAATCGGCGCAGTCGGGAACAGCCCCGGCTCGTCGGCAAACGCTGCATGCCCATGGATCACCGCCAGCGGCTTGAGGCCACGTTTCTGCGCCTCGGAGCGGCGCATCAGCACCAACGCCGCCGCACCATCGGAGATCGAACTGGAGTTGGCCGCTGTCACCGTACCGCCCTCACGGAACGCCGGTTTCAACGTCGGGATTTTCGCCAGATTGGCCTTGGGAGGTTGTTCGTCATCGCTGATCAGACGCTGTTCTTTGCCCACCGTGACCTGCACCGGCACGATCTCGGCGCCGAAGCTGCCGTCCTTGATCGCTTGCTGGGCACGGGTCAGCGACGCTACCGCAAAATCATCCTGAGCCTCGCGGCTAAAGCCATGGGCCTGTGCGCAATCTTCAGCAAAGGTGCCCATCAAGCGGCCTCGGTCGTAAGCGTCTTCGAGGCCATCGAGGAACATGTGATCGAGCACCCGACCGTGGCCCATGCGATACCCGCTGCGTGCCCGGTCCAGCAAATACGGCGCGTTGGACATGCTCTCCATACCGCCCGCAACGATCACCTCGGCACTGCCGGCCAGCAGTTGATCATGGGCCAGAATGGCTGCCTGCATGCCCGAGCCGCACATTTTGTTCAGCGTGGTGCAGCGCGTGCCCTTGTCCAGCCCGGCGCCCAAAGCGGCTTGACGTGCAGGCGCCTGGCCCAGACCGGCAGACAGCACGCAGCCAAACAGCACTTCATCCACGCTGCTCGGCGCAATGCCCGCGCGCTCAACCGCCGCACTGATGGCTACGGCGCCAAGCTGCGGCGAGGTCAAGCCTTTGAAGTCGCCCTGAAACCCGCCCATGGGCGTTCGTACTGCGCTGACAATGACAATCGGATCATTGGCTAAAGTCATTTCTCACCTCTTATTTGGCGGCCATGCGCAAGGCACCGTCGAGACGGATGACCTCGCCATTGAGCATGCTGTTTTCAATGATGTGCCGTACCAGCGACGCGTACTCGGCAGGCTTGCCCAAGCGCGGCGGAAACGGCACACCGGCGGCCAGCGAATCACGGACTTCAGGGGTCATGCCGGCCATCATCGGCGTTTCAAAAATGCCGGGGGCGATGGTCATCACACGGATCCCGTAACGGGCCAGCTCGCGTGCGGCAGGCAAGGTCAGGCTGGCAATGGCGCCCTTGGAAGCGGCATAAGCGGCCTGACCAATCTGCCCGTCAAACGCCGCCACCGACGCGGTGTTGATGATCACTCCGCGTTCGCCGTCAGCATCCGCAGCGGTTTCGGCAATGGCTGCTGCCGCCAGACGCAGCATGTTGAAACTGCCGATCAGGTTAACGTTAATCACCTGGCTGAAGCTCTCCAGCCCATGCGGGCCGTTTTTACCGAGGATTTTTTCACCGCGTACAATCCCGGCGCAGTTGACCAGGCCATTGACCCCGCCAAATGCCGCAACGGTGGCCTCCACGGCCGCCTGAGCGGCATCCGCCTGGCTGATATCGGCGACCGTACTCTGCGCGCCCAGCGTGCGCGCCTGGGCGGCCACGGCATCGGCATTCAGATCAACCAGCATCACTTTGGCGCCCGCTTTAATCAGCATTTCTGCCGTTGCGGCGCCTAATCCGGACGCACCACCGGTGACGATAAATACCTTGTTTTCAATTTGCATAAGGGTTCCTGACGACTGGATTTCAGGCTGTAACTTTGGCGCTTAGCGCCTGTTCAGCCTTGGCGATTTCTTGATTGCGCAAAATAAAGCGCTGCAACTTGCCGCTCGGGGTCTTCGGCAATTCACTGACAAATTCAACTTCACGGGGGTAGGCATGCGCCGCCAGCCGCTGGCGCACGTGCAAGCGCAAGGTTTCGGCCAGTTGCGCATCGCCCAGGTATTGAGGGCTCAGCACCACAAACGCTTTGACCACTTCGGTACGCTCCGGGCAGGGTTTGCCGACGACAGCGGCTTCGACCACTGCCGGGTGTTCGATCAAGGCGCTTTCTACGTCGAACGGGCCGACGCGATAGCCCGAGGTGGTGATCACGTCATCGCTGCGCCCGACAAAGCTGATACTGCCGTCCGGGTTCAACTCCACGGTGTCGCCGCTCAAGTAGTAATTGCCGACAAACGCTTTGGTAGTGAAACCTTCATAGCCGCCAAACCAGCACATCGGCGACTGGCTGCGATCAACGGCCAGAATCCCCGGCTGCCCCACCGGCAGTTCCTGATGGTTGTCATCCAGCACCACAATCCGGTGGCCAGGCGAAGCAAAGCCGGCTGCGCCCATATGCACCGGGTGCTCCAGGCCATGGTGATTGCACAGCACCATGCCGACCTCGGTTTGACCGTAGTGATCATGAATAGTGACGTTGAGCTCTTCGCCGAACCAGCGAATGACTTCCGGGTTAAGCGGTTCACCGGCGCTGCTGACAGCCCGCAACTGGCCTTTGATCTTGCTTGAAAACGCCTCGCCGGCAGCAATCAGCATGCGGTAGGCGGTCGGGGAGCCCGTGAGGTTGGTAATGCCGTATTTCTTGATGACCCGGCAGGTGCTTTCGACGGTAAACGGCCCGTCGTAAAGCGTGATCGGGTGGCCCATCGACAACGGCCCGGTGATCCCGAAGTAAATCCCGTAGGCCCAGCCTGGGTCAGCGAGGTTCCAGAACGAGTCCTCAGGGCGCAGATCCACCGCATCGCGGGTGTAACTCTGGAATGCGACGATGGCCTTGAGCGGCACCAGCAGCGGCTTGGCCGGGCCGGTAGTGCCCGACGTAAACATCAACAGAAACGGGTCTTCCCCACTCAGCAGCACCGGTTCACAGACGGCCGGATAATTGTCCAGTTCAGCCCAGAAACTGAAATCGCCGCGTACCAGTCCCTGGCCTTTGGCGCCAGCCACCGTGACGATGGCCGGGCAGTCGTTGACTTCATTGAGTTTGGGCCGGTTGACCGCGTCGGTGACCACCAGCGCAGCACCTGAACTGTTAAGACGGTGCTCAATGGCTTTGGGGCCGAAGGCAGTGAACAGCGGTTGATAGATCGCGCCGATGCGCCAGGTGGCAAAGACCACCACCAGCAACTCGACATTGCGCGGTAACAAGCCCGCCACCTTGTCGCCCTGCTTCACGCCCTGGGCCAGCAAGAAGTTGGCAAAGCGCGCGGCCTTGTCCTGCAAATCGGTGAAGGTATACGTGGCGCTACTGGCGTCGCGCCCTTCCCAGAACAGTGCAATACGCCCTGGCAAAGCGTGCCGGTCGCAGCACTCAACGCAGGCATTGAGTGCAGACAAATGGCCGTTCAGTGCACCAGCCACCGTCCGTTGGTAGTCAAAGTCATTCATCGCGGTCAGATAGTCGCGCATCAGCAGAATCCCTCGGTCTTTATTGTTGGAGTGGGAACCGTGAAAAGTCCCACTGATAGTCGCCTCGGCAAGGCTCTACAACAATAGTCAAACCGCTCAAGCTGGCTGACTGTTTTGGCCAATCAAACACCCGTGCCCTCTTTAAGCCTGCAACAGCGGGCGCAAGCGCTTGCCGGGGATGACCGGCTTGCTGAAAAACGACCCGTCAGTCACATATGTAGTGCCTAAAAATAAACACTACATATTTGTTGACGACACGAATTTCCCATCGCATTATGCAGACGTCTTCCCCACCGGAAGCGCTGGAAAGGGTTGTTGCAAGCATGCTCGACGAGCTGTCGGGCTGTTCCGGGATAGGTACTGCCCACAAGGCAGAATTGATGAAGCTGACCTGGCTTGATCGTCCGAGTTTAAGGCGTGAGAGGCTAGCGAAACGTCCTCAAGAGGCTTGTGGTGATGCGACATGTCGCTCAAGCATCCTGGTTAACGTTGCTCTCCCTCGCTGTAAGCAGCATGTTGTAGTGTTTTGTTTCACTACTACATCTGCCGGACTCAAGGCCAGATCTGCTTTAGATGGATATTACGTAGCGCTGCATGTGCAGTTGCGCGAATCAATTAGACAGATCAACGAGTGGTCAAGGAGTTAGCTATGAACCTGAATAATCAACCGACTGTTAACGAGCTGGCTCGACTCTTCGCTGCTCAGAAAGACACGCTGAACGACCACATTCTGTGGGTGTGCAATGAAGGCACTGTACGTATTGAACCGGTTGTTGCGTGCAAGGAAGAAACCCAATTCGAGAAAGAGCGCCCACACATGCGAGCTCATCTCAAGATGTACCGCCGTGGCCAAGGCTACGTGG
This sequence comes from Pseudomonas sp. FSL R10-1350, assembly GCF_009600525.1. NCBI lineage: Bacteria > Pseudomonadati > Pseudomonadota > Gammaproteobacteria > Pseudomonadales > Pseudomonadaceae > Pseudomonas > Pseudomonas sp. FSL R10-1350. The sequence goes on along the minus strand of NZ_WIVR01000046.1, from coordinate 21,034 downwards.
GCAAAAAAGCCGCTGCCGATAAAGAGTTTATTGCGCGCGTGCTGCAAACATTGACACTGACTTGGGAAAAAGCTCAAACCGAGCAAGCCCTGGTTAAAGTTAACAGCTACAGCTGATAACGTCCGCCCGATAAAACCCCGGATAACCTCCGGGGTTTTTTATGGGTATTAAATAGACGGCGTTTTAATACACGTTTCAGTGCCTCGACCACCAGGCCCATAACCCTCTTGGCTACCGCGCATATAGTCGGGCAGATAATAGGATTTATGCAGAGTCGTCGTGTAATGGCCTTGACTGTCCTGATCGTGGGTGATGACGCCAAGCCCCAAGCCACGGTCTGTCGGCGCCTCAGCGCTGTCATTGGCAAAGTAGATCGACAATAACTGCCCTTGCGCAGCGGCATACCCCGAGTAAGTAATGGGTACTTGCTCAGTTCCAACATTGAGCGTTAATCGATAAGTGCCAAAACTTTTCTCAAACTGACTGGCCTCTTCATCAAGCGTCAATACAAGATCCCCCTTTAAAGGGCCGTCATGGCTGTCAAAACCCGTGCACTTATAGTGACCGGCAATATGCAGAGGGTCCGCAGGTGCCGTACTGGCCACACTGCTGGTTGAAACAACGCAAACAAAGCATGCAGCGATAAACGTTTTTCCTGGCGCAATACTCAGCATGTTTAGCCCCTTGAACAAAATAATAGCAATTGGCCTTTAATTTTGTTTTAAGCCAATGCGTTAATAACAACGTCGGGCAAACTACACGCTAACTGACAAGGCCACAGCCAGGATCTGACAGCAGATTGTTCCAAAATTTTTCGAGATATACGGGATGTACTTTTATTTAGTTAAGTCCGGATTATCCAAGGTGTAGACAAGAACGCCCCTCTTCCCGCCTGTAGGAGCGAGCTTGCCTCGCGATCTTTTGATCTTGGCCCCGAAGGCTTTACGGCTGCTGCGCAACCGGACGTAGCCTCGCAAGGCTCGTCAACTGCTACAAGAACGTGCTACCGCGGCATGTAATCGCGCTGCCAACTACGCGGGATTTTTAGCGATACCAGCCCCAGGAACGACGCCAGCCCCGCACTGAACAACAGGGCCCGGATGCCGAATTGCGACTCCAGCGCCGCCCCCGCGACGGCACCGGCCAACATGCCCGTCCACGGCACTACCTGCAAATGCCAGTTGGGCCGCCGCTCACCCAGTATCCAGCGCCCCAAGCTGCGACCAAACCGCGACAACGCACCCGTCACATAAGTCAGCCCCACCTGCAAGCCATTCACCTGCTCGACCGCCGCATTGACCATGCCCATGGCCAGCACTGCCGTTAGCAATACCGTCACTTGCGACTGCAATGGCAACAAAGCCGCCGTGCACAGCAACGCCGAAATCAGCAGCATCAAGGGCAAAGCCCGGCGGCCGCCCCAGCGTGCAAAAACCACTCCCAGCGCATTCCCGGCAACAAACGCCAGTACCGCAAAGCCGAGGCGCAAGATCACCTGTGTATCGCCCTGGGCAATGCCCACGGCCAGCCGCGTGGTGTTACCGCTCATAAACGAAATGAAATCACCGACCGCCAGAAAACCGATGGCATCGGTCATCCCCGCCAGCACCGATAAACAGGCGACAAACGTCAAACCCACACGGTTACGCAAGGCACGCACGCGCACAAACGCGGAGGTTTTAGACGTTTCCAATGGCCCACGAGACATCCACTACAGTCCTTTTAGAAATAGGTGCGGGTTAAATATATGCAGTAAAGCGCTTTACGGAAGCTACCCACACGAAAATTCCGTTTTAATCGTAGGTCTAAGCGAACCAAGTCTGAAAAAGGCGTCTAATAATCACCACTCTCAAGGAGCAGAGGCACGAGCTGCACTGACAGGGAACCGACAGGTAATCAGGCAAGCCACACGCTTGGCCTTGTATATCATTGCGCTTCAATACCCAACGTAGGGTTGGTATAAAGCGCGCTGAAAAAATCGGCCCTTTTTCCATCGCTGATCCAGACGTAGCGTTCAGCGGGCTCAACACTTAATTCGCAGACAGTTCAAGGTACACGTCGTATGAAGATCAGCATTATCGGTTTGCCAGTGGTCATGGTGGCGGTTTTGGCACTGGCTGGTTGCGCAACCCCCACTGTGGTGACCTTGCAAAACGGCACGCAGTACCTGACCAAAGACATGCCCAACACCAAAAGTACCAGCGGCTTTTATGAGTTCGAGGATATCGCCGGCAAGCACATCAAGGTCAAAGCTGCAGATGTAGCCACCATCAAAGCGAACAAATAATCCCTCAGCTACCGCTCAAAATCAGACTGCGGTAGTGCCCCGGGTTGGTACCGGACCATTTGCGAAAGGCTTTGTAAAACGAGCTGGTATCGGCAAAGCCCAAACGCAGGGCGATGTCCGCAAAACTGAGGTCCGGTTCAGCCAGCCAACCAATCGCCAACTCTTTACGTACGCCGTCCTTGAGCCCCTGGAAGGTTTGCCCCTCCTCGGCCAGACGTCGCCGCAAGGTTGAAGCCGACAGGTACAGGCTTTGCGCCATGCCTTGGGTTTCAGGCCACTGCTCGGCAGGTAGCTGTCGAAGGTCTTGTTTGATCTGGCTCGCCAGGCTTTGTGGATCGCGGTATTTGACCAGGATATTGGCGGGGGCCTGGGCCAAAAACCGTTGCAACTCTTCGTTACTGCGCTTGATCGGCGCATCCAGGTAATCGGCCGCAAAGATCATCCGCGTGCGCGGCCGATCAAAACGCAGGTTTTCGGAAAACATCACCTCATAGTCGCCACAGTAATCAGGCTGGGCACAGCGCAACTCAATGGCCAGAATCGGAATCCGCCGCCCCGCCAGCCAGCAAGTCACGCCGTGCACGATCATCCAGTAGGCAAAGTAGGTGAAGGCACGGCTGGACTGCCCTTCAGGCTCATGCAAGACGATTTCGGCCACGCTCTGCTGGCGGACCAGCTGCGCCGGCAATCGCTCAAGCATCAGCGACAAAAAACCCAGCACCAGCTCCACGCCCTGCGCGAGGGTGGGCTGGGCCATGGCCGAGCGGCACATAAACTCCAGGCTGCCCGCACGCAGCTTGCGCGGGTCCATGCCGAAAAACTCGTCATCAAGGCGCCGCGCCAACAGCCGCCACATGCGTGCATAGGCAATGGCTGGTACACGCGCTTGCGGCGCGTCCAGCAGCGCCGGGTCAATGCCGACCTTTTGCAGCACTTCGTGCATGGCGCCAGTGGTTGCACAGCTTTGCAACAGCGCTTCACTCACCAACTGGATAGAGATGGTGTCTTTGTTCAACATTGGCGCCGATCCCAGGCCGATGACAGTCAAGTGTCGGCCATCTTAAGCAGCGCCAGTCAAAAAGCCAGCCCTAGACCAACCGCTGAATCGGTTTATGCCGCCAAACCAGTCGGTAATAGGCAGTCTGCATGATCAGCATCGTGATGTACGTCACCGGGAAGGCCATCCATACGCCCTCCAGCCCGAAGTGCGCATTGAGCGCATACGCCACCGGCAGTTCGATGCACAGCACGCAAAACACGGTGATGCTCATCGGCACCAGCACCACGCCGCTGGCACGCATGATCCCGCCAATGGCCGACTGAAAACCGAACACCAGAATGCTCCAGAGCATGATGTGCAGCAGGTGCCCGGCACGCATGTGCGCTTGCGCGTCGGTGATGAACAACCCCAGCAACCAGTCGGACAACACATACCCCAGCAGGATCAAGGTGCCGGTCAGGCACAGGTTGATCAGCAAACCGGTGCGCAAAATCGGCCCGATACGCTCGATGCGCCCGGCACCGATCGCTTGTGCGCCAAGAATGGACGCGGTAATGGCAATCGACAGGGCCGGGAACTGCACGTAATTGACGATTTGCGTCACCGCCCCATACGCCGCTGTGGCTTGCGAACCATGGCTGTTGACCAGCGCCAGAATCACCAGCTCCGACAGCGACAGCACCACCATTTGCAGGCCCGTCGGCAAACCGATGCGCAGCACTTTGGCGAGGATTTCGCGGTTCAGGCGCAACGCCAACCACAACTCGCGATCCGGCGCCATCACGTGGTTTTTATGACGTAAACGCAACACCAAAAACAGCATCGCCAGTACGTTACCAAACAGCCCCGCCACCGCCGCGCTCTGGATGCCCATCTGCGGCAAACCGGCCCAGCCAAGGATCAGCGCCGGGGTTAGCAGCAAGCCCACGGCCGTAGAAACCATCAGCGCCAGCAACGGCGACACGGTGTCACTGACCCCGCGCAGCAACTGGGTGAACAGGATAAACACCAGCAGCAACGGCATGATCAGCATCATCACCCGCGCATAGCCAACGGCTTCGTCGAGCACGTCAACCGGGGTGCCCAGCGCCTGCATCGCCGGGCGCGCAAAGAGGCTGCCGAGCACCGCCGCCAGCAACCCGACCAACGCGCCCAAGGTCAGCGTGGCACCGGTGATCTGTTTGACCATCGAGGTCTCACGCGCACCCCAGGCCTGACCGATCAGCACCGAAGCACCTGCGCCCAGGCCGATAACCAGCGCAATAAAGAAAAACACAATCGGAAACATACCCGAGACCGCTGCCAGCGCCTGGGTACCGAGCAATTGCCCTACGTAAATCCCGTTGAGGGTGCCGGAAAAACTCTGCAGAAAATTGGACAGCACCATCGGCGCCAGAAAGATCAGATAGATCTGCCACAGCGGCCGTTGCGTGGGGGTTTGCATAACACAGGGTCCTAAGTCAAAAGCGCTGACGGGTTATACCTCAACGCGACAGTGTACGGGCATCAAACCCGAACTCGGCTACCCTATCCTGACGCCGGGCTGAACATGAAGAATAATTAAGAAACGTTTCAGCTTTTTGTGGGCAAAATGTGCTCACTGTTGACAAAGGCCAATCAGGTGACGGTATGACGCGCATTTTGACCATCGAAGATGATGCCGTAACGGCGAAAGAGATCGTGGCTGAACTGAGTAGCCACGGGCTGGAAGTTGACTGGGTCGCCAATGGCCGTGAGGGCCTGGTTCGCGCCGTGAGTGGCGACTATGACCTGATTACCCTGGACCGCATGCTCCCCGAGCTGGACGGCCTGGCGATTGTAACCACGTTGCGCACCATTGGGGTCAGCACGCCGATTCTGATGATCAGCGCCCTCTCCGATGTGGACGAGCGGGTACGCGGCTTGCGCGCCGGCGGCGATGACTACCTGACCAAACCCTTTGCCAGCGACGAAATGGCCGCCCGGGTTGAAGTTCTGCTGCGCCGTAAAAGCCCGGTCGACAAGCACGAAACGTCGTTGCGGGTTGCCGACCTTGAACTCAACCTGATCACCCGTGAAGCCAGCCGCTCCGAGCAGCAACTGAGCCTGCTGCCCACCGAGTACAAGCTGCTGGAATTTTTGATGCGCAACACCGGGCAAATCCTCTCGCGCATGATGATTTTCGAAGAAGTCTGGGGCTATCACTTTGACCCTGGCACCAACCTGATCGACGTGCACATTGGTCGCCTGCGCAAAAAAATCGACCCGCCGGGCCTGGTGCCCCTGATTCGTACCGTTCGAGGCTCGGGTTATGTCATTGCCGAACCCCTCTAAGGGCTGGCGCTCCTCCAGCAGCCGACTGCTGGCGCTGTACAGTTTTTTGTTCGTGGCCTGGAGCTGCATCCTCATGGGGGTGCTGTATTACGAGGTCTCGGACTACCTGGGCAACCTGGCCAAGCATTCGCTGATGCAGCGTCAACATCTGTTTGCCCGCTTTAAAGGCGAGCAACTGGATGACGCGCTCGCCACCAGCATGACGTTCGATCTTCGAACAGTAGATGCTTATGGGCTGTTCGATGCGCAACACCGGCCCATCAGCGGGCCGATCCTGGCCATTCCGCCGGACCTGCCCCTCGATGGCCAGATCCACGAACTGGCGAACTGCATCAACTCCGACGACCCTGACCTGCCGCGCGACAGTTGCGACGCGGTAGCCACCCAAACCCAAGATGGCCGCCTGCTGGTTCTGGTACGCGATAACGGCTCGTTGTTCGCGGTAACGCGGATCATCTTGCACGCGCTGTTCTGGGGCCTGTCGCTGACCATCATCCCCGGCATTGCGGGCTGGCACCTGCTGCGTCGGCGACCGTTGCAACGCATTCGGGCCATTCAGGCCAGTGCTGAGGCGATTGTCTCCGGCGACCTGACCTACCGTTTGCCGCTGTCCAACCGGCGTGACGAACTGGACATGCTGGCCGCCATCGTCAACGCCATGCTCGACCGCATTGAGCGGCTGATGCACGAAGTCAAAGGCGTGTGCGACAACATCGCCCACGACCTGCGCACCCCGCTCACCCGCCTGCGCGCGCAGTTGTACCGGATCCAGCAGCAAGCGGCAGAAGGCTCGCCCGAGGCGCTGCAACTGGACGAAGTGATTGGTGAAACCGACACCCTGATGGCGCGTTTTCGTGGGCTGCTGCGGATTTCCGAACTGGAAGACCACCAACGGCGCTCAGGTTTCCTGCCGCTGGACCCGTTGGCCTTGCTGCAGGAGCTGTACGATTTTTACCTGCCACTGGCGGAAGAAGGCCAGGTCACGTTGACTCTGGACACCCCGCCCGCGCTTCCCGGCACGACCGGTGACCGCGCCTTGCTGTTTGAGGCGCTGGCCAACCTGTTGAGCAACTCGATCAAATTCACCCCGCCGGGCGGCGAAGTGATCTTGCGCGCAGCCAACGAAGACGGCAGCCCGCTGATTGAGGTGCTCGACACCGGCCCCGGTATTCCCGAGGCCGAGCGTGAGGCGGTATTTCAGCGTTTCTACCGCTGTGACGACAAACACAGTGGCTTTGGCCTGGGCTTGTCCATCGTGGCGGCCATTGTCAATTTGCACGGCTTTAACCTTGAAGTCGGCAGCCGTAAAGGCGGTGGCGCCAGACTGACCCTGCACTGCCGGCAAAGCCTGATCAACGTCGGTTGAACACCACTCATAAAACCACTCCTTTCGCAGCCTTCGGCAGCGACTACGGGTGGTTTTTGTTAGCAACGTAACAACTTGGCACATTTCTTTCTTGCGTTTGCGCGCTTGCATTTCTGCGACTACGTAAAGGGAAGTCATGTCTGAGTTTGGTGCTATCACTGTTCCACCTAAACGGCCGGCGGCTTTCGTCTGGCATTACATTCGCCAAAATCCCGGTTGGTACTGGGCGATTGCCTTGCTTCAGGTCGGCGCGGCAATGGCCGCCACCCTCATGCCGTATGCCATCGGGCGCATCACCGGCGCCGTCAGTGAAGGGCTGTGGGACCACACCGATTTGTTCCAGGCCAGCCTCCCGGCACTCGGCCTGCTGTTCGGCCTGGCCGTGGCGCAGATGGTGTTTGCCCGCGGCGCGACCTTCTGCATGATCATGGTGCGCCCGCAACAGAAGGTGCAGATCACCCGCGACCTGTTTGCCTACCTGCAACAGCACTCACCGCGCTATTTCGGCGAACACTTTGCCGGCAGCCTGGCCCAGCGCATCAGTGAAGGCAGCATCGGCCTGCTGGATGCCACGTGGGTGTTGATCGTCGAGATGTTGCCGATTCTGGTGGTGCTGACCACCAGCCTGGTGCTGCTCACCCTCGCCTCGCCCTGGCTCGGTTTGGGCCTGTTGGTGTGGGTTGTCAGCTATTCATTGCTCGCGTACGTGCTCTCACGCAAAGCCCAAGTGCTGGCCAATGACCACGCCAAGACCCGCAGCGTCACCACCGGCAAAATCGTCGATGCGGTGAGCAACCTCAGCAGCATCCGCCTGTTCGCCCGCCAAGACTTCTAGCTCGGCTATTTAAGCCGCTACCAGTCAACCGAAAAAAAGGCCGCGCAACGCTCATTCTTCTACCAGGAAAAGATCCGCCTGCTGCAAGACAGCCTGTCCATTGTGCTGCGCGTGGGCCTGGTGGCACTGGCGCTGTACCTGTGGCACCTGGGCAAGATTGATGTAGGGCAACTGGTGATGGTGGCCACGCTGGGCCTGATGATCGTGGCGCAGTGCAGCTTCTTGAGCATGCAGTTCATGCACTTTTTCGAGTTTGTCGGCAACATCGAAAACAGCATCAATACCCTGCTGCAACCCCACGAAATGCCGGATCGCAAAGACGCCCAACCGGCGCTGATCGATAAAGGCTCGATCCACTTTCGCAATGTGGATTTCAGCTACAACCCCGGCAAACCGATTTTCCGCCACTTCAATCTGGACATCCCGGCCGGGCAACGGGTCGGGATTGTCGGCCTGTCGGGCTCTGGCAAATCCACCCTGCTCAACCTGTTGTTACGCTCTTATGATCCCCAGGGCGGCACCATCGAAGTCGATGGCCTCAATGTACTGGGGATGACCCAGCAATCGCTGCACACGCACATTGCCTTAATCCCGCAAGAGCCGGGGCTGTTCCACCGCTCACTGCGCGAGAACATTGGTTATGGCGACGTGCAGGCCAGCGACGAACAAATCGCCCAGGCCGCGCAACGGGCCCATGCCCACGAGTTTATTCTGCAAATGCCCGAAGGCTACGACGCCTTGATTGGCGAACGCGGGGTCAAACTGTCGGGGGGGCAACGCCAGCGCATCGCCATTGCCCGGGCGTTGCTTAAAAACGCGCCGATCCTGGTGCTGGACGAAGCCACCGCCAGCCTCGATTCCGAAACCGAAAGCCTGATCCAGAACAGCCTCGACGACATCATGGCCGACAAGACTGTATTGGTCGTTGCCCATCGTCTGTCCACCCTCGCCCACCTGGACCGTATTGTCGTATTGGATAACGGCTCGATTGTTGAAGATGGCAACCACGCACAACTGCTGGAACAACAAGGTCTGTATTACCGTTTATGGCAACACCAGTCGGATGGTTTATTAAGCGATATCGACCAGCCCGAAACCATTACCGAACTTTAAACCCCTCTGTAGGAGCGAGCTTGCCTCGCGATCTTTTGAATATTTAAAAGATCGCGAGGCAAGCTCGCTCCTACAGTTTTTTTCTGCAGTCAAAAACAGCCATAGAACCTTTAACACTAACGCTATAACCCAATAACTTCACTGTACTCATAGCTGTCAAACAGGTGTTTCAAAGGTGTTCCATTTTTAACAGCAAAGCCACGGCCTGCCTGATTGTCAGACAATGTACACGCTACCCGTTCCTGTTTAAAACCCCGCTCAAAACCCTCTGCATACCCCGCACTGCTTATTTATATAAAAAATATAAAAAAGTTCACATGACTCACATCAATTAAACGTATTGGCACACCGGTTGCTTTATCAAAGTTAACAAAACTTAACATTGAGCTGTCATGCCTTAGTTAATAGATCCCGTTGTAACCATGCACTACCAAGGCCGCGTGCGGACGCTGTTTGTCCGCGCTGGGGGAGCGGCTTGCTTGAAAAAAGTGATTTGCCAGGGTCGACACAACCCAACCGGAGTCATGAGGGCCCACAAGGCCATTCCAATAAACATCTAAAAAAGTCGGATGGAACCATGCAGAGTAAGCGTTCTGGTTTTAACGTAAAGCCATTGGTTGCAAGCCTGCAACGGCATCGTTGGGTGCCGTTGTATCTGGTCGCTCTGGGGATGAGCGCTGGCCAGCTTCAGGCGGCAGAAACACCTGCGACAGATGATTCAGCTGCACCCACCACACAACTGCAACGCGTCGAGGTCACCGGGTCGGCCATTCGCCGGGTAGATGCCGAAACGGCAGTGCCCATTACCATTCTCAACATCGAACAACTGCGCAATGAAGGGGTCACCACCACGGCGCAAATCCTGCAACGGGTCACCGGCAACCAGTCGACGATCAACGCGGCCAGTTCCGTGGGTTCCTCATCGGGCGGTGCCAGCTTTGCCGACATGCGCGGCATCGGCTCCAACAAAACCCTGGTGCTGCTCAACGGCCGCCGCCTGGGCAACAACGCCATCGATGGCTCGGCCGTCGACATCAACACCATTCCCTTCGCGGCCATTGACCGCGTAGAGATCCTGCGCGACGGTGCATCGGCGTTGTACGGCACCGACGCCATCGGCGGGGTGATCAACTTCATCACTAAAAAGTCCCTGACTGACGGCACCCTCACCCTCGGCGGCGAAGCCCCCGGCCACAGCGGTGGCGGCAACAGCCACGACCTGAATGCCAGTTGGGGTTACGGCGACCTGGAGCAAGACCGCTTCAACGTGTTCGGCGTAATCGGCTACAACAAGCAGGACAGCTTGAAAGCCACAGATCGTTCGTTCTCGAAAAGTTACGTCCCCGGCCGCGGCCTGGACCAGACCTCGGGCGTCTCCTACCCGGCCAACTACAGCCAGAATGGCGTGACCACCAACCCGCTGTCCGCCAGCAACTGCGACGGTCCCAACCTGGTCGCGCGCCAGGGTGTATGCCGCTACAACACGCGCACTTACCTGGACCTGTTGCCTGAAACCGAAAAGACCTCCTTCTTCGGCCGCGCCACCGGCAAGATCACCGATGACGACAACGTCAACCTGGAGTACTTCTGGGCGCGCAACAACAACTCGGTGAACATTGCCCCGGCGAACCTGGTCGGCGTCACCCTGGACCCGACGTCGCCGTACTTCCCGGGCAATGGCATCACCCCCGGCTCCACCAGCGCGTCTTTTGACCCCAGCCAACCGGTGGGCCTTAACTGGCGCGAAACCGCTGCGGGCGGGCGCTCAACCAAAGACCAGAACACCAGTCAGCGCGTGGTGCTGAGCTTTGACGGCGTGGCCAAGGGCTGGGACTACAACCTCGGCGCGTCGTACAACCAGAACCAGGTCACCGAAAGCCTCACGGGCGGGTTTGTCAGCGACTCAGCCATGCTCGACGGGATCGCCAATGGCATCATCAACCCGTTCGGCCCGCAAAGCGCAGCCGGCCAGCGCCTGATTGACGCCAGCCAGTACCGTGGTCAGTACATCTCTTCGGTAGGGCGCGTGTCGGGTATCGATGGCCGTGCCAGCCGCGAAGTCGGCGACTGGTTCGGCGCAGGCCCGGCCGGGCTGGCCATCGGTGGCGAATACCGTCACGAGGCCTACCAGCAGAGCTATGCAGCCTTCGCAGACGACCTGGCCAGCCTCGGCGTCGACCCTAACGCCCGCGTCTCGGCAGACCGCAACGTGAAGGCGGTGTACACCGAACTGAACGTACCGGTGCTGGACACCCTGGAACTGTCGGCCGCCGTGCGTCACGACAAATACAGCGATTTTGGCAGCACCACCAACCCGAAATACTCGTTCCGCTACCAGCCGATCAAAGAGCTGGTGGTGCGCGGCGCGTACAGCGAAGGCTTCCGCGCACCCTCGCTGTATGAGCTGTACAACCCCGAATACCTGACCTACACCCAGGGCTTCTATAACGATCCTAAACTGTGCACCAACGGCACCGTGCAACCGGGCGGCGATGCGGGCCGCGATTGCGGTCAGCAGTTTCACCGTCGCACTGGCGGCAACACCAACCTGTCGCCAGAAACCGCGCGCAACCTGACCCTTGGTTTCGTCTATCAACCGGTTCGTGACCTGTCGGTGGGGCTGGATTTCTGGTGGATCCACATCGCCAACCAGATTGCCGAGTTCCCGGAATCGACAGTATTTGACGATCCAAACGCCTATGCCGACCGTTACATCCGTAACCCCGATGGCTCGATCAACTACGTGCAAACCGGCAACGCCAACCTGGGTGCGGTCAAAACCAGCGGTGTCGATGTCAGCGCCGACTACAAATTCCCCAACACGCCTTACGGTCAATTTGGCCTGGGCCTGCAAGGGACCTACGTCACTCGCTACGACTACCAGACCACCATTGGCGGCAACTACACCGACAACGTGGGTGACTTCCAGGGTGTCGGCGTTGTCGCGCGCTGGAAACACGTGTTGAGCGGCACCTGGAACCTGGGGCCTTACCGTGGCTCGCTGGTCAACCGCTTCACCAGCGCCTACAACGACTTCGACCCAAGCACCCACAGCCGTGTGGCGTCGTACACCTTGTGGGATATTTCGGCCGGTTACACCTTCGACAAAACCGTCGATCTGGACGTGGGCGTGAAAAACCTGTTTGACCGCGACCCGCCGTTCACCAACCAGGCCTATAACTTCCAGAGCGGTTACGATCCACGCTACACCGACCCACTGGGCCGTACCTTCTTCGCCCGTGCGACTTACCACTTCTGATTCGTTCACGACGTTGATTGTGTGGGAGCCGGGCTTGCCCGCGATGGCATCGACCTGGTGCCGGTTCAGGACCTTATCGCCTGAATCGCGAGCAAGCCTGCTCCCACAGTGACTCCCGCAGCCTTGCCAAGCGCAAGGCTGCGGGTTTATTCAACACAGTAGATGGCTCCACACGCGGCACAAGGAAACCCCATCATGTCTTCATTTTTCATGCCCCTGCTCCGCTCGCTGCTGGTGCCCGCGTTGTCGTGCGTGTGCCTGGCTGTCAGCGCTGCGCCCGGCCCGGCCATGACGGTCTATGGCGAGGCGGCCAAATACCCCGCCGACTTCAAGCATTTTGAATTTGTGAACCCCAACGCGCCCAAAGGCGGCTCACTGAGCCGTGCAGCGATGGAAATCGGCCAGTTCAACCACATCGTGCCCTACGTCGATCAAGGCACCGGTGTCGTGCAAGTAGATCAGTGGGTGTATGAGCCAATGGCCTTTCGCTCACTGGACGAGCCCTACACAGTCTACGGCCTGATAGCGCAACAGATGGAGCGCGACCCTGACGGCCTTTGGGTGCGTTTTTACCTCAACCCTAAAGCTCGTTTTAGCGACGGCACACCCATCACCGCGCAAGACGTCGCCTTTACCTACAACACCCTCATGACCCAAGGCAGCCTGAGCTATCGCATGCTCTACGGAGAGGTCAAAGACGTGGTCATCGAAGGACCTAGGCAAATTCGCTTCGACTTTAAAAGCAACCAGAACCGCACTCTGGCTCTGGACCTGGCCAGTCTGCATGTTCTCCCCGAGCACTGGTGGAAGACCCGCGACTTCGCCAATGGCGGCGGCTTCGAACCGCCCCTGGGCAGCGGCCCGTACACCGTGTCCAACGTCGACCCGGGCCGCAGCATCAGTTTTCAACGCAACCCCGATTGGTGGGCCAAAGATTTGCCCGTGAGCAAGGGCTTGTACAACTTCGACCGCCTGACAGTGAATTTCTACAGTGACACCGACATCGCCCGGCAACTGCTCAAGGCCGGTGCGTTTGATTACAACCGCGAATTCTCGGCCACCGGTTTCAGCATCGGCTACGACAGCCCGGCCCTGACCGACGGGCGCCTGCAACGAGGCGTGTTTGCCAAGGACAAACCGGGCGCGCCCCAAGGGTTTGCCTTCAACCTGCAAAACCCGGCGTTCCAGGACCGCCGGGTGCGCCAGGCGCTGAGCCTGCTGTGGGACTTTGAGTGGACCAACAAACAAATGATGCGCAACTTTTATGTGCGCCTGCAGAGCTACTTCCCGAAAAGCGACATGGCCGCCACCGCCCTGCCCGACGCCCGCGAGCTGGAGATTCTTGAACCGCTGCGCGGCAAGATCCCCGACGAGGTGTTTACTCAGATCTATCAGGCGCCGAAAACCGACGGCAGCGGCTACATCCGCGACAAACAGCTGCAAGCCCTGGCGCTGCTCAAGGAGGCAGGCTGGACGCCCAAGAACAACCAACTGGTGAATGCCCAAGGGGAACCGTTCACGTTCACCTTCCTCGATGGTCAGGGCGGTTTTGACCGCATGGTCATGCCGTACAAACGCACCCTGGCGCAGATCGGTATCACCATGGAGATTCGCAAGGTCGATTCCGCGCAGTACATCAACCGCCTCAATGCGCGCGACTACGACATGATCGTGGTGGCGTTCCCGCGCAGTGGCCAACCCATCGTCTCGCCGGGCCGCGAGATGTACGACATGTTCGGCTCAGGCAGCGCCACCCAGGTTGGCTCGTCCAACTCATTTGTGCTGCGCGACCCGGCGGTCGACACCCTGCTCGACGGGCTGGTGCAAGCCAACAGCCGCGAGGAGATGGTGCATTACGCCCGCGCCCTCGATCGCGTGCTGCAATGGGGCTACTACATGATTCCCAACTACTACTCCATCGGCACCCCGACCGTGTACCAGAACCGCTTCGGCCGCCCGGCCATCGAACCCAAGTTCGATGAAGGCCTGGACACCTGGTGGGAAGTCAGCAAAACCGCGCAAACCAACGCGCAGCTGAAGGAGCATTGAAATGCTGCATTACATCAGTCGACGTTTGTTGCTCATCATCCCCACCTTGCTGTGCATTCTGGTGGTGAATTTTCTGATTGTTCAGGCCGCACCCGGCGGCCCGGTTGAACAAGCCATTGCCCGCTTGCAGGGCTTCAGCGGCGCCGGAGTAGGCGGAGGTGGCGGTGAAATCGCCGCCGGGGGTTCGGGTGCCAGCCGCAGCAGCCGGGGCCTGGACCCGGCACTGATCGAGGAGATCACCAAGCATTACGGCTTCGACAAACCCATGCACGAGCGCTTGTGGCTGATGCTCAAGAACTACGCGCAACTGGATTTCGGCAACAGCTTTTTCCGTGGGGCCAAGGTCACTGACCTGATCTTGCAGAAGCTCCCGGTGTCGATCTCGCTAGGCTTGTGGGCCACCCTCATCACCTACCTGATCTCGATCCCGCTGGGGATTCGCAAGGCCATTCACAACGGCAGCAAATTTGATGTGTGGACCAGCACCGCGATCATCATTGGCTACGCCATGCCCGCGTTTCTGTTTGCCATTTTGCTGATCGTGGTGTTCGCGGGCGGCAGTTATGTGAGCTGGTTTCCGATCCAGGGCATGGTCTCGGACGACTTCGACAGCCTGAGCTTTTTCGGCAAGATCGCCGACTACCTGTGGCACATGGTCTTGCCGGTAAGCGCGCTGGTGATCGGCGGCTTTGCGACTCTGACCATCCTCACCAAAAACAGCTTCTTGAATGAAATCAGCCGCCAGTACGTGGTCACTGCGCGGGCCAAAGGCCTGACCGAAAAACGCGTGCTCTACGGCCATGTGTTACGCAACGCCATGTTGCTGGTGGTGGCCGGCGTGCCGCAGGCGCTGATCGAAGTGTTCTTTGCCGGTTCCTTGCTGATCGAAACCATCTTCAACCTCGATGGCATCGGCCGCATGAGCTACGAGGCGGCGATATCCCGCGATTACCCGGTGGTGTTTGGCACGCTGTTTCTGTTCACCCTGTTCGGGCTGTTGATCAAGTTGATCGGCGACATTTGCTACACCCTGCTCGACCCCCGTATCGACTTCTCGGCGAGGAATGCCTGATGTTTACCCTCTCTCCTCTGGGCCGTCGACGCCTCGCCCACTTCAAGGCCAACCGCCGTGGTTGGTGGTCGCTGTGGTTATTTGTCGGCCTGTTTGTGCTGTGCCTGGGCGGCGAATTGATCGCCAACGACAAACCGCTGGCCGTGCATTACAAAGACCATTGGTACTTTCCGATTGTGTCGCACTACAGCGAAACCGACTTTGGCGGCGAGCTGCCCTTTGAGCCGGACTACAGCAGCGATTACGTGCGCAAGTTGATCACCGACCAGGGCGGCTGGATGCTCTTTGCGCCCATTCCGTTCAGCTACGACACGGTCAACTACGACCTCAAAGAACCGGCGCCCAGCCCACCGAGCGCAACCAACTGGCTGGGCACTGACGAACAGGCCCGTGACGTGCTGGCCCGGGTGATTTTTGGCGCGCGAATTTCGATTCTGTTTGCCTTGATCCTCACCGCAGTCAGCGCCTTGATCGGCATTACCGCCGGTGCCTTGCAGGGTTTTTATGGCGGCCTGGTGGACCTCATCGGCCAGCGTCTGCAAGAAGTCTGGGCCGGGCTGCCGGTGCTGTACTTGCTGATTATTTTGTCGGGCTTTGTGGCACCGAGCTTTTGGTGGCTGCTGGGCATCATGGCGCTGTTCAGTTGGCTGGCGTTGGTAGACGTGGTGCGCGCCGAGTTTTTGCGCGGGCGCAATCTGGAATACGTCAAAGCCGCACGGGCGCTGGGGCTGACCAATGGCGCGCTGATGCGTCGGCACATTCTGCCCAACGCCATGACCTCGACCCTGACGTACATCCCGTTCATTTTGACCGGCGCGATTGCAACCCTCACCGCCCTGGATTTTCTCGGTTTCGGCATGCCGCCCGGCACCGCCTCGCTGGGTGAATTGATCGGTCAGGCCAAGCGCAACCTGCAAGCCCCGTGGCTGGGCCTGACTGCGTTCTGCGTACTGGCGCTGATTTTGTCGTTACTGGTGTTTATCGGTGAAGCCTGCCGTGACGCGTTTGATCCCCGGAGTTGAGATGAACGACACATTGATTGAAATACGTGACCTGCGCGTCGGCTTTGCCGGGCGTGAAGTGGTGCACGGCATCAACCTGGATATTCACCGGGGTGAGTGCCTGGCGCTGGTGGGCGAATCGGGCTCGGGCAAGTCGGTGACGGCGCACTCGATCCTGCGCCTGTTGCCGGGCAAGAGTGTGGAAACCCAAGGCAGCATCCGCTACAACGGCACCGACCTGGTAAACGCCAGCGACAGCCAGTTGCGCAACCTGCGCGGCAATCGCATCGCGATGATTTTCCAGGAGCCGATGACCTCGCTCAATCCGCTGCACACGGTTGAAAAGCAAATCAGTGAAGTGCTGATCACCCACAAAGGCCTGAAAAAACGCGCCGCCCGCGAACGCACCCTGGAACTGCTGACCCTGGTGGGCATTCGCGACCCGCACAAACGCCTTAATGCGTATCCGCATCAGCTGTCTGGCGGCCAGCGCCAGCGGGTGATGATCGCCATGGCGCTGGCCAACGAACCTGAACTGTTGATCGCCGACGAGCCGACCACCGCGCTGGACGTCACCGTGCAGCAGAAGATTCTGGAACTGCTGATCGACCTGCAACAGCGTCTGGGCATGTCGTTATTGCTGATCAGCCACGACCTCAACCTGGTGCGCAAAATCGCCCAGCGCGTGTGCGTGATGCGCGGCGGTGAAATTGTCGAGCAGGCCACCTGCGAGGATCTGTTTAAAGCCCCGCAACACCCTTACAGCCGCATGCTGATCGAGGCCGAACCTAGCGGCAGCCCTGTGCCCTGCGATTACCGGCACAACCTGCTGGAAGTCGACGATTTGAAAGTCTGGTTTCCCCTGCCAAAGCCCCTGTTCAGCCGCGAGCGGCATTACGTCAAGGCCGTGGACGGGGTCAGTTTTGAGCTGAAAAAAGGCAAGACCCTGGGCATTGTTGGCGAGTCCGGCTCGGGCAAATCGACCTTGGGCCAAGCGATCTTGCGGTTGGTGGAGTCTGAGGGCGACATCCGGTTTGGCAACAAACAGCTCAACCTGCTTAATCAGGACCTGCTGCGCCCGTTGCGTCGGCAAATGCAGGTGGTGTTCCAGGACCCCTTCGGCAGCTTGAGCCCGCGCATGTCGGTGCAGCAGATCATCAGTGAGGGCTTGCTCGCTCACGACATCGGCACCGAACAAGAGCGTGAAGCCGCAGTGATTCGCGTGCTGCAAGAGGTGGGACTCGACCCTGAGAGCCGCCACCGCTACCCGCACGAATTCTCGGGCGGCCAGCGCCAGCGCATCTCCATCGCCCGGGCGCTGATCATGGAGCCGGCCCTGATCCTGCTCGACGAACCGACCTCGGCACTGGACCGCACCGTGCAAAAACAAGTGGTGGATTTACTCCGTGACTTGCAGGCCCGGCATGGCCTGACCTACCTGTTTATCAGCCACGATCTGGCGGTGGTGCATGCCCTGGCCCACGACATGATCGTGATCAAGGACGGCAAAGTGGTGGAACAAGGTGATGCGCAAACCCTGTTCGACAACCCGCAACACCCGTACACCCGCGAGCTGTTACAAGCGAGCAGCGTAACGGTTTGAACCGGTTGTAGGAGCGAGCTTGCCTCGCGATCTTTTGATCTTTTAAAAGATCGCGAGGCAAGCTCGCTCCTACAGACATATAAACAAATGGAATATTTAAATCGTTTTATATTCTTTTTTAAAAGATTATTTTCCTGCAAGACTCTCGTCATAAATCTTCTAACTCATGATGAGAACGAAATGAAAAAACTCACTGCCCTCACCGCGCTGACGTTGGCTGTTTTGTCGGGCCTGGCCCACGCTGATCGTCTGGATGACATCAAAAAGTCCGGCGTACTGCGCGTGGCTTCGTTTGACAGCAACCCGCCATTCGGTTTCGTGGACGCTAAAAGCAAGCAAATTGAAGGTCTGGACGTGGACTACGCTAAGGCCATCGCCGACAAACTGGGCGTGAAACTGCAACTGCAACCGACCAACCCGGCCAACCGCGTACCGCTGTTGCTCTCCAACAAGGTCGACCTGGTACTGGCCAACTTCACCATCACCCCTGAACGCGCCGAACAGGTGAACTTCAGCATTCCGTACTTCGCCTCGGGCCAGCAATTTATCGTCAAAAAAGGCACCCTTAAATCCGAGGAAGACCTGAACAAATGGCGCGTCGGCGTCGACAAAGGCACGGTCAACGAAGGCGTGCTGCGCGAGAAATTCCCGGGCGCCAAAGTGATTGCCTACGATGACACCCCGTTCGCCTTCACCGCCCTGCGCAATGGCAACGTCCAGGCGATTACCCAGGACGGCCCAAAACTGATCGGTTTGCTGGCCAATGTGCCGGACAAAGACAAGTACGAAGTGCCGCCGTTCACCATTTCCAATGACCTGATCGGCGTGGGCATTCCAAAAGGCGAGCAAGGTCTGACCGACGTGGTCAACCAAACCCTCACCGAGCTTGAAGCCAAAGGCCAGGCGCAAAAAATTTATGACACCTGGTTCGGCCCGGACACCAAAACTCCGCTGACCCGCCTGTACAAAATCGGCGACAAGAGCTAAGTCGCGCTAGCAACACTGAATAACCCGTCACGGACAACCGGACGGGTTTGTTTGTTTCTGGATGGACGTTGTTTATGTTCGGTGAACTGCTTGCCCCGCAATACCTGCATTGGCTGTTCGATGGTTTTGTTCTCACCCTGATCCTTTCGCTGTTGACCTGCCTGGTAGCCACCGGGCTGGGGTTTTTGCTGTGCCTGGCGAGGATCTCGCCCTCGCGCCTCTGGTCATGGCCCGCACGGGCATATCTGGCGCTGTTTCGTAATACGCCGCTGCTGGTGCAACTGTTTTTCTGGTACTTCGGGGTTACGGCGATGCTGCCCGAAGGCTTGGTGGTGTGGCTTAACCAGCCGCGCAGTCTGGACCTGGGTCTGTTCGAGCTTGAATGGCCGTCCTTTGAGTTTCTTGCCGGTTTCTGGGGCCTGATGCTCTACACCGCGGCATTTATTTGCGAGGAGTTCCGCGCAGGCGTCAGTTCGGTGCGCCTTGAGCAACGTGCCGCCGGGTTGGCGCTGGGCTTCAAGCCGGCGCAAGTGTGGCGTTACATCGTCTTCCCGCAAGCCCTGCGCACCGCACTGGGGCCCCTGCTGGGGCAATACATGAATGCCCTGAAAAACTCATCGCTGACCATGGCCATCGGCTTGGCGGAGCTGTCTTATGCGTCGCGTCAGGTCGAGACCGAAACCTTCAAGACCTTCCAGGCCTTTGGTTTCGCCACTTTGCTGTATGTGTTGAGCATCGCCCTGCTTGAAGTCATCGGGCAGTTGATTGCGCGCAGCAAGTGGTATCGGCAGGGAGTACTCTAAGCCATGGACTTTTCGGTAATTAGCGACAACCTGTCGTACTTCTTGATCGGCGCCTACCCCAACGGCCCGCTGGGCGGGGCTGCATTGACGCTGGTGTTGAGCCTGTTTTCGGGGGTGATTTCGGCCATCTTGGGCCTGTTGCTGGGCATTGCCCTGGTGATGATTCGCTCTAAAGTGCGCTGGGTATTACTCGGCGTACTGGGGTTTTTGCGGGCCATTCCGGTGCTGATGCTGATTTTCTGGAGCTACTTTCTGCTGCCGATTGTGTTCAATGTCGATGTACCGGCATTGGCCACCGTGGTCTGCGCCCTGTCGTTGATTGGCGGCGCCTACCTTGCGCATTCGGTGTACGCGGGCATCAGCAGTTTACCGGCGGGGCAATGGGCGGCGGGCAAAGCGTTGGGGCTGGGCACATGGCAAGTGTTGCGCTTGATCATCCTGCCGCAGGCATTGCCGATGATGCTGCCTTCATTCCTCAACCAATGGATTTCACTGATCAAGGACACGTCGCTGGCGTACGTGATTGGCGTGGGGGAGCTGTCGTTTGTGGCGACCCAGGTCAGCAACCGGGTAATGGTGCACCCGACCGAGATCTACCTGTTTGTCGCGCTGGTGTACTTCGTGTTTTGCAGCAGCCTGGACCTGATTGCCAACCGGCTGATCAAGCCCAAGGCCCAGCCCCGATAACTGCTGTTACAACGTGCCATAACTATGTACCGCAAGCACACAACCAATAAGCGTTCCAATAGGTCATCGAAAGGTTTTAGCCGGCCGAATTTCTCACAGCATGAAGCTGGATAGGCCGGCTGTAATAAAAGGAGTTTTACCTTGAACATGATCGACAACAATGACGCTCCCGTGGTGGCTGGCAAAGCAGGCGCTGGCGCCTACAACGCTCAGGTGCGCGATTTTCTTAATGAACGACTCAAGCAGCACGGGACCGACTGCGAGCAACTCTACATCACCACGGTTCACAGTGTGATCGAACCCAAAGTGACGTTCAGTCAAGACTTGCTGGCACTGGGCAATGACACCCTGGAGTGGGAGACCGTGCAAGCCCATGCCGAAGGTGTGGTGGGTATTTTCAGCAAGCAGTGGACATTCGAAGACGAGCACATATTCAGCAAACTGAGCGTCTCTGATGTTGAAGCGCTCATGCACGAACTGCTGGCAGAAGCCCGGAACAAATGGTTTGCCTGATCTAGCCGCGTAGCGCTGCACAACCCCCTGTAGGAGCGAGCTTGCTCGCGATCTTTTGATCTTGATCTAAAAAGGCCCCATTAAACCACGCTGGCCGAACGCAGGTTTTGCGCAGTGGGTAACCCGGCAGGACGCCGGGTTAGCCG
>NZ_WIVR01000045.1:0-44472 GCF_009600525.1 Pseudomonas sp. FSL R10-1350 | reverse complement strand
GCGTTCGGACAGCGTGGTTTAACGGGGCCTCTTAGATCAAGATCACAAGCTGGATCAAGATCAAAAGATCGCGAGGCAAGCTCGCTCCTACAAGGCCTTTAGAATCAATAACTTATTTTATGCTTGATAAGAGCGAGCTTGCCTCGCGATCTTTTGATCTGTGGTGTGCCCGTTAACTGCACAACGGCATTTCACCGATTTAGCCCTTACCGCGAGGCAGGCAGATCAAAATCCCGGATCAAAAGCCGCCCCTTCCTTTTGCTAGAGCCTTGGAATAGGGCCAGAATGCCCCACTCTATTAATAGAAGCGATGGCGCAAGGCTCATGTTTACAGCCGACCGTCTGGTAGAATCGCGTTTTTATGGCGGTGTGTAGCTGAAATAACTCGTCACACACCCGCAACCCCGTTGATGAGCGCTTACGCGCGAAGAGAGCCTGTATGACCGTCACCCTCAAAACTCCCGAGGACATCGCAAAAATGCGTGTCGCCGGCAAACTGGCCGCCGACGTACTGGAAATGATCGCTGAACACGTTAAACCCGGCGTCACCACCGAAGAGCTGGACCGCATTTGCCATGACTATATCGTCAATGTGCAACAGGCCATCCCTGCGCCGCTCAACTATAAAGGCTTCCCCAAGTCGATCTGCACCTCGATCAACCACGTGGTCTGCCACGGCATTCCGGGTGACAAGGCGCTGAAGGAAGGCGACACCCTTAACATCGACGTCACCGTTATCAAAGACGGCTATCACGGCGACACCAGCCGCATGTTCCATGTCGGCAAAGTGCCGGTCTGGGCTGAGCGCCTGTCGCAAGTGACCCAGGAATGCATGTACAAGGCCATCGAACTGGTCAAGCCTGGCTGCCGCCTGGGCGATATCGGTGAAGTGATTCAAAAGCACGCCGAAAAGAACGGCTTCTCGGTGGTTCGCGAGTTCTGCGGTCATGGTATTGGCAAGGTGTTCCACGAAGAGCCGCAAATCCTGCACTACGGGCGCGCGGGCACCGGCATGGAACTCAAGGCTGGCATGACGTTCACCATCGAGCCAATGATCAACCAGGGCAAAGCCGACACTAAAGTACTGGGCGATGGCTGGACGGCGATCACCAAGGACCGCAAGCTGTCTGCGCAGTGGGAACACACCCTGCTGGTGACCGACACCGGTTACGAAATCTTCACCCTGCGCAGCGATGACACCATCCCGCGGGTTTCGGCCTGACAGTAACCCCCACACATCCCACGACAGGAAAGCCAATCGATGCCGCAGGTGGATCCCGAACTTTTTGACCGCGGCCAGTTCCAGGCCGAATTGGCATTAAAGGCAAGCCCGATTGCCGCTTTCAAAAAGGCGATCCGCCAGGCACGCGAAGTGCTCGACGAACGCTTTCGCAAAGGCCGCGATATTCGACGATTGATCGAGGACCGCGCCTGGTTCGTCGATAACATCCTGCAACAAGCGTGGGACCAGTTCAGTTGGAGCGACCAGGCCGATATCGCCCTGGTCGCGGTGGGCGGTTATGGCCGGGGCGAATTGCACCCCTACTCCGACATCGACCTGCTGATCCTGCTCGACAACGCAGACCATGAGATCTTCCGAGATTCCATCGAGCGGTTTCTGACCCTGCTGTGGGACATCGGTCTGGAAGTCGGCCAGAGCGTACGCTCGGTCGACGAATGTGCAGAGCAAGCCCGAGCCGACCTGACTGTCATCACCAACCTTATCGAAAGCCGCACCATTGCTGGGCCCGAGCGCTTGCGTCAACGCATGCTCGAAGTCACCAGCACCGAACACATGTGGCCCAGCAAGGAATTCTTTCTGGCCAAGCGTGCCGAGCAAAAAGCCCGGCACCACAAGTACAACGACACCGAATACAACCTTGAGCCCAACGTCAAAGGCTCGCCCGGCGGCCTGCGCGATATTCAGACCATCTTGTGGGTAGCCCGTCGCCAGTACGGCACCCTGAATTTGCGCGCCCTCGCTGGTGAAGGTTTCCTGGTCGAAAGCGAACACGACCTGCTCTCTTCCTCCCAGGAGTTTCTCTGGAAGGTCCGTTACGCCCTGCACATGCTCGCTGGCCGCGCCGAAGACCGCCTGCTGTTTGACCATCAACGCAGCATCGCCGAATTGCTCGGCTTTACCGGCGAAGACACCAAGCAGACCATCGAAAACTTCATGCAGCAGTATTACCGGGTGGTCATGAGCATTGCCCAGCTCAGCGACCTGATCATCCAGCATTTCGAAGAAGTGATCCTGGCCCCGGAAGACGAAGCGCCACCGACGCCGATCAACTCGCGCTTTCAACTGCACGACGGCTACATCGAAGCCACCAGCAACAACGTGTTCAAGCGCACGCCGTTCGCCATGCTCGAAATCTTCCTGCTGATGGCGCAGCACCCCGACATCAAAGGCGTGCGGGCTGACACCATCCGCTTGCTGCGCGAACACCGCTACCTGATCGACGATGATTTTCGCAGTGACATCCGTAACACCAGCCTGTTTATCGAGCTGTTCAAATGCAAAATCGGCATCCATCGTAACCTGCGCCGGATGAACCGCTACGGCATTCTCGGACGTTACCTGCCGGAATTCGGCTTTATCGTCGGGCAAATGCAGCACGACCTGTTCCACATCTATACGGTCGATGCGCACACCCTGAACCTGATCAAGCACCTGCGCAAATTGCAGTACACCCAGGTCTCGGAGAAATTCCCGCTGGCCAGCAAACTCATGGCCAAACTGCCCAAACCTGAGCTGATTTACCTCGCCGGGCTGTACCACGATATCGGCAAAGGCCGCCACGGCGACCACTCGGAGATTGGCGCAGTGGACGCAGAAGCCTTCTGCATTCGTCATCACCTGCCCGCCTGGGATACACGGCTGATCGTATGGCTGGTGCAAAACCACCTGGTGATGTCGACCACCGCCCAGCGCAAAGACCTGTCAGACCCGCAAGTCATCCATGACTTTGCCCAGACTGTGATCGACGAAACCCATCTCGACTACTTATATGTGCTGACCGTGGCCGACATCAACGCCACTAACCCGACGCTGTGGAACTCCTGGCGCGCGAGCCTGTTGCGCCAGCTCTACACCGAAACCAAGCGTGCTCTGCGTCGCGGCCTGGAAAACCCGGTTGATCGCGAAGAGCAAATTCGCCAGACGCAAAGCGCCGCGCTGGACGTGCTGGTGCGCAACGGCAACGATCAGGACGATGTAGAGCAGCTCTGGTCGCAACTGGGCGATGACTACTTCCTGCGCCACACCTCGGCCGATGTGGCCTGGCACACCGAAGCCATCCTGCAGCAACCTGTAGACGGCGGCCCGCTGGTGCTGATCAAGGAAACCACCCAGCGCGATTTCGAGGGCGGTACGCAGATCTTCATTTATGCGCCCGACCAGCACGACTTCTTCGCCGTGACCGTGGCAGCCATGGACCAGCTCAACCTCAACATTCATGACGCGCGCATCATTACCTCCAGCAGCCAGTTCACCCTCGACACCTACATCGTGCTCGACAACGACGGCGACTCGATCGGCAATAACCCCGAGCGCATCGAAAAAATCCGCAAAGGCCTGACCGAAGCCCTGCGCAACCCGGACGACTACCCGAACATCATCCAGCGCCGGGTACCGCGCCAGCTCAAACACTTTGCTTTCCCGCCGCAAGTGACGATCCACAACGACGCCCAGCGCCCGGTCACCGTACTGGAACTCAGCGCCCCGGACCGTCCAGGCCTGCTGGCGCGCATCGGGATGATCTTCCTGGAGTTCGACCTGTCGTTGCAGAACGCCAAGATCGCCACCTTGGGCGAGCGCGTCGAAGACGTCTTCTTCATTACCGACGAAAACAATCAGCCATTGTCTGACCCACAACTGTGCATACGTTTGCAGGAAGCCATCGTGGAGCAACTAACGGTCAACAAAGACTCAACCCCAACCTGGCGCCTGAGCATCTAGCCGCCGAGTGAGACCCGCACCCAATGAACAACGCTCTAAACCAGTTGCAGCCTTACCCGTTCGAAAAACTGCGTGCCCTGCTGGGTAGCGTGCAGCCCAACGCCGATAAGCGCCCGATTGCGCTGTCTATTGGCGAACCGAAACACCGCTCGCCCGATTTCGTGGCCAAGGCCCTGGCAGACAACCTCGACCAGATGGCGGTCTACCCGACCACCCTCGGCATCCCTGCCCTGCGCGAAGCGATTGGTGGCTGGGCCGAGCGCCGTTTTAACGTGCCGGCTGCCTGGCTGGACCCGGCGCGCAACATCCTGCCCGTCAACGGCACCCGTGAAGCGCTGTTCGCCTTCACCCAAACCGTGGTCAACCGCAGCGACGACGGCCTGGTGATCAGCCCGAACCCGTTCTACCAGATCTACGAAGGGGCCGCGTTTTTGGCCGGTGCCAAGCCGCATTACCTGCCGTGCCTGGCTGAACAAGGCTTTAACCCGGACTTCGACTCGGTGTCGGTCGAGACCTGGAAGCGCTGCCAGATCCTGTTCCTGTGCTCGCCGGGCAACCCGACCGGGGCCTTGATCCCGCTGGCAACTCTGGAAAAGCTGATTGCACTGGCTGATGAGCACGACTTCGTGATTGCTGCCGACGAATGCTACAGCGAACTCTACTTCGACGAGCAAACCCCGCCAGAAGGCTTGCTCAGCGCGTGCGTGGCCTTGGGCCGCGAAGACTTCAAGCGCTGCGTGGTCTTCCACAGCCTGTCCAAGCGCTCAAACTTGCCGGGCCTGCGCTCGGGCTTTGTCGCCGGTGATGCCGAGATCCTCAAGGCGTTCCTTCTGTACCGCACCTACCATGGCTGCGCCATGCCGGTGCAAACCCAGCTGGCGAGCATTGCTGCCTGGAACGACGAAGAACACGTGCGCGACAACCGCGACCTGTACCGCGCCAAGTTCGATGCCGTGCTTAATATTCTGACGCCGGTACTGGATGTACAGCGCCCGGATGGCGGGTTTTATCTGTGGGCGAATGTCGTAGGGGATGACACGGAATTCTCCCGCGACCTGTTCGCTGAAGAACACGTGACTGTGGTGCCGGGTTCTTACCTGTCACGCGAAGTCGACGGCTTCAACCCGGGTGCCGGGCGCGTGCGCATGGCCCTGGTCGCGCCATTGGCCGAATGCGTAGAAGCCGCCGAGCGGATCCGCGACTTCATCCAGCGCCGCCGCTAAACCCAAATCTGTAGGAGCGAGCTTGCCTCGCGATCTTTTAGACGATCAAAAGATCGCGAGACAAGCTCGCTCCTACAGTAACCGCTGCCTTACTTCACCGTCCCCAGATTCGCTTCGCTCAAATCCAGATCACGCAAAATCTCGCTGAGCACGTCATCGCCGATCTCATGGTGGCGACGCAAGCTGTACAGCTCCAGACGCTGCGCCCTGAGCGCCTTGAGGCGCAAGCGGCTTTCCAGCAGGTCCATCTGCGAGGCCAACGCCTGCGCTTCAGCCGAGTCATTAAACACTTCGAGCTGATGGCGGTATTCAGACATGATCCGCGCCTTCAATTCAGCCGCCAGTGCTGCTTGGGCCGCGTCTTGCGGGCTATCGGCCGGCTCAACCACGTCTTCGGCTTCCAGCGCGTGAATCGCCGCCTCTGCCGTGCGCCGCCAGGCTTCGCGCACTTCTTTGCGCATGGCGTCGTCCGGGCTCTTTGGGATGCCGCGCAACAACAAAGGCAAGGCGATACACGCCGCCACCAGCGACAGCAAAATCACTCCCGCCGCAATAAAGATGAGCAGGTCGCGCTCAGGGAAGTCCACCCCCGCGCTGATCAACAACGGCACCGACATCACACCGGCCAACGTCACCGCACCGCGCACACCGCCCACCGTCAGCAACCAGCATGAACGCGCCGTCGGCACCAGGGTCAGGTCGCCCTTGCCGCGCCAGCGACGCAGCAGACCAAACAGGCGCCAGATGCTCTGCACCCAGATAAAGCGCAGCGCCAGCAGCACCAGAAATATCGCCACCACGTCCAGGCAGCGATAAAACAGAGTCGGCCACAAGGTCGTTTCGTGGCTGACCACCGCCTTGATGATGTCTGGCAGTTGCAAGCCCAACAGCAGGAAGATCAGGCCATTGAAGGCAAACTCCAGCAGCCCCCACACGCTGCGATTAAGCAGGCGCGTACTGGTTTGACGCGGCAAAAGATCCAGCCAGCTTTGCATCATCCCCGCCGCCACCGCTGACAAAATGCCCGAGGCACCCAAGCGCTCGGCCAATACATAAGCGGCAAATGGCAGCAGCAACATAAACACGACGTGGGTCGCCGGGTCATCCCAGCCGCGACCGATCATCCAGGCCCGCAGGCGCCCCACCAGCCAGCTCAGCGCCACACCGATGGCCAGGCCGCCACAGGCCACCAGTACAAAGGTCAGGCTAGCATTGGTCAGCGAAAACACCCCGGTGATGGCTGCAACCAGGGCAAATTTGAACGTCACCAGGCCCGAGGCGTCGTTCATCAGGGCTTCGCCCTGGAGCATATGCATCAGCGGGCCAGGCAGGCGATTCTGGGAAATGGCCGACACTGCCACGGCGTCCGTAGGTGACAGTACAGCAGCCAGGGCAAACGCCACCGGCAAGGGAATCGTCGGCAAGAGCCAATGAATGAAGTAACCCGCCCCGACCACGGTGAACAGCACCAAACCCACTGCCAAGGTCAGAATCGGCCCACGCAAACGCCAGAATTCACGCTTGGGCATGCGCCAACCATCCGAGAACAGCAACGGCGGCAAGAACAGAAACAGGAACAGCTCCGGGTCCAGTGCAACGTGCAAGCCCAGGGTTGGCCAGGCCAACACGGCACCCGCAGCAATTTGCACCAACGGCAGAGGTAAAGGGATCACACGCCCCAATAAACGCGAGACTCCTACTAACATCAGCAGGATGAGTACGGTATAGGCGGTTTGCATATCAACAAAATTCCCGAACAATCAGCGTTAACTGAATTCAAACACAGCTAGCAACAATTTTAGATCCAGCCTCATAGTAGCTTCAAATGGCTGACGTCGACCTTGAACATAAGTCTCAATGCGACTACCTGTCACAAGATCCTGCCAAGGTTGCAGGCAGCCTGCGCTCAAGCGCCTCGCCCATGGCATAATCCGCCACCGCTTATTTCCACGCATCTCCAAAGGAGGGGCAATTCAGTGACCGATTCGAGCAAGACGTTGCACCTTTTCGGCATCAAGGCCTGCGACACCATGAAAAAGGCTCGCACCTGGCTGGATGAACATGACGTGCGTTATGACTTCCATGATTACAAAAGCAGCGGTATCGACCGTGAACACCTGACTCAATGGTGCGACGAGCACGGTTGGCAAGTTGTGCTCAACCGCGCAGGCACTACCTTTCGCAAACTCGAAGACGAACAGAAAGCCGATCTCGACCAAGCGAAAGCCATTGAGCTGATGCTCGCCCAACCCTCGATGATCAAGCGCCCGGTGCTCGATCTCGGTAATAAAA
This sequence comes from Pseudomonas sp. FSL R10-1350, assembly GCF_009600525.1. NCBI lineage: Bacteria > Pseudomonadati > Pseudomonadota > Gammaproteobacteria > Pseudomonadales > Pseudomonadaceae > Pseudomonas > Pseudomonas sp. FSL R10-1350. Next base: position 36,996 of record NZ_WIVR01000045.1, on the reverse strand, counting down.
CCCTGATTGGCTTCAAGCCTGATCTTTATGCGGCGGCCCTTCTCTGAGCCAACTGGCTAAAGCCCGCCCCTTCTTTTTTTGTACGAGGTAATTGCATGTCTACTACCCTATTCAGCGCGGCCTTCGGTGTCGGCACTCAAAACCGTCAAGGCGCCTGGCTGGAAGTGTTCTACGCACAACCGCTGATCAACCCGTCGGCCGAACTGATCGCTGCGATCGCGCCGATCCTGGGCTACACCGGTGGCAATCAGGCAATCACCTTCACCACCGCTCAAGCCGCGCAACTGGCTGAAGCCGTCAAGCCGGTTGACGCTGCCCAGGCCGCGCTGCTGACCCGCCTGGCCGAAAGCCACAAGCCATTGGTTGCCACCCTGCTGGCCGAAGACGCCGCTCTGACCTCCACCCCGGAGGCTTACCTGAAGCTGCACCTGCTGTCCCACCGTCTGGTCAAGCCGCACGGCCTGAGCCTGGCGGGCGTGTTCCCGCTGCTGCCGAACGTGGCCTGGACCAGCCAGGGCGCCATCGACCTGGGCGAGCTGGCTGAGCGCCAACTCGAAGCCCGCCTGCGTGGCGAACTGCTGGAAGTGTTCTCGGTCGACAAGTTCCCGAAAATGACCGACTACGTGGTACCGGCTGGCGTGCGTATCGCTGACAGCGCGCGTATCCGTCTGGGCGCCTACATCGGCGAAGGCACCACAGTAATGCACGAAGGTTTCGTCAACTTCAACGCCGGCACCGAAGGCCCGGGCATGATCGAAGGCCGTGTTTCGGCGGGCGTCTTCGTCGGCAAGGGTTCGGACCTGGGCGGCGGTTGCTCGACCATGGGCACTCTGTCGGGCGGTGGCAACATCGTGATCAAAGTGGGCGAAGGCTGCCTGATCGGCGCCAACGCCGGTATCGGCATTCCATTGGGCGACCGCAACACTGTTGAGTCGGGCCTGTACGTGACCGCGGGCACCAAAGTCGCGCTGCTGGACGAAAACAACCAACTGGTTAAAGTCGTCAAAGCCCGTGAACTGGCCGGTCAACCAGACCTGTTGTTCCGTCGCAACTCAGAAACCGGCGCTGTGGAATGCAAAACCCACAAGTCGGCCATCGAGCTGAACGAAGCGCTGCACGCTCACAACTAAGCGTTTGTCTGCCACTGACGGGGCTGGCTGCTTGCCGCCTCGTCAACAGAGCCTTGAACACCATGCTTTTGCCTTCTCCCTGGCGCGCTGACTTTCCGGCCATCGCCGCCCTGCAACGTCAGGACCAGACTTATCTGGACAACGCTGCCACCACGCAAAAACCTCAAGCCCTGCTCGACGCACTGACGCACTACTACGCCAGTGGCGCCGCCAATGTGCACCGAGCCCAGCACCTGCCTGGCGCGCATGCCACTCAGGCGTTTGAGAACTCGCGCTGCAAAGTCGCCCAATGGCTCAACGCGGCTGACTGCGGGCAAATAGTCTTTACCCACGGTGCCACTTCGGCACTGAACCTTCTGGCTTACGGGCTGGAACACCTTTTCAATCCGGGCGATGAGATTGTCATCAGCGCCCTGGAGCACCACGCCAACCTGCTGCCCTGGCAGCAGCTTGCCCAGCGTCAGCAGTTAACCCTGGTGGTGTTGCCGCTGGATGCCGACGGCGTGATCGACCTTAACGCCGCCACCCGCCTGATTACCCCGCGCACCCGCCTGCTGGCTGTCAGCCAGTTGTCTAACGTGCTCGGAGTATGGCAGCCCTTGCCTGAGTTGCTGGCCCTGGCCAAAGCGCAGAACGCCTTGACCGTGGTCGATGGGGCCCAAGGCGTGGTCCATGGCCGTCAGGACGTGAATGCGCTGGGCTGCGACTTCTATGTGTTTTCCAGCCACAAACTGTACGGCCCGGACGGGCTGGGCGTTCTGTTTGGCCGCCATGGCGCACTGGCCAGCCTCAAGCACTGGCAGTTTGGCGGCGAGATGGTCCAGGACGCCGACTACCAGCACGCCACCTTCCGCCCTGCCCCGCTGGGCTTTGAAGCCGGTACACCGCCGATTGCCAGCGTGATTGGCTTGGGCGCGACCCTGAGCTACCTGAGCAGCCTCGACCAGAGCGCCGTCGACGCTCACGAAGCCGCGTTGCACGCGCTGCTGATTGAAGGCCTGCAACAGCGCCCCGGCATTCGCCTGCTGGGCTCGCCGCAACTGGCACTGGTGAGTTTTGTGGTCGAGGGCGTGCACAACGCCGACCTTGCCCACTTGTTGACCGAGCAAGGCATTGCCGTGCGGGCCGGGCATCATTGCGCCATGCCCCTGCTGAAAAGCCTTGGCTTGGCAGGCGCCATCCGCGTGTCGCTGGCGCTGTACAACGACTCAGATGACCTGCAACGCTTTTTCGATGCCCTCGACCAGGCCCTGGAGTTGCTGCAATGACCCTGCCCGCTGAGGCTCAGGCCGCCCTCGACAGCTTTGAACACTGCGCCAGTTGGGAACAACGCGCCAGCCTGCTGATGCAATGGGGCCAACGCTTGCCCGAGTTGGCCGAGGCCGACAAAACCGAGGCCAACCGCGTGCACGGCTGTGAAAGCCAGGTGTGGTTGGTGGGTGAATTAAAAGACGGCCACTGGCAATTTGCTGCCAGCAGCGATGCACGCTTGATTCGCGGGTTGGTGGCGTTGCTGCTGGCGCGGGTCAATGGCTTGTCCAGCGAGGCGCTGCACCACGTAGACCTGCCCGACTGGTTCAACCAGCTTGGCCTGAGCCGCCAGTTGTCGCCATCGCGCAGCAACGGGCTGAATGCGGTGTTGCAGCGGATGCGCGAGTTGTCTGCTTAACACTGACCCTGTAGGAGCGAGCTTGCCTCGCGATCTTTTGATCGTTTAAAAAGATCGCGAGGCAAGCTCGCTCCTACAACTCAGGGTTTGGCCTTGACCTTCTCTGAAGGTCGGCGCACGCCGGCCACGATCTTGTCCACGGCCTTGGTGGCCGCGACCATGCCGAAGGTCGCGGTAACCATCATCACGGCACCAAAACCGCCAGCGCAATCGAGCTTCACGCCATCGCCGACAAAACTCTTCTGCAGGCAAATGCTGCCGTCAGGCTTGGGATAGCGCAGTTGCTCGGTCGAAAACACGCACGGCACGCTGTAATGACGGGTTACCGTGCGCGAAAAGCCGTAATCGCGGCGCAAGGTAGAACGCACTTTCGAGGCCAGCGGGTCATTAAAAGTACGGTTCAAGTCGCAGACCTGAATCAGGGTCGGGTCAATTTGCCCGCCCGCACCGCCCGTGGTGATGATCTGGATCTTGCGCCGCTTGCACCAGGCAATCAGCGCCGCCTTGGCATTGACGCTGTCGATACAGTCGATCACGCAGTCAATGTTCGGGGTGATGTATTCAGCCATGGTTTCGCGGGTCACGAAATCCGCCACCGCATGCACGGTGCACTCCGGGTTGATCTCGCGCAGGCGCTCCGCCATCACTTCGACTTTGTCCCGACCAATGGTCGAGCTCAGCGCGTGCAACTGGCGGTTGCTGTTGCTGACGCACACGTCATCGAGGTCGAACAACGAGATTTCGCCGACGCCGCAGCGGGCAATGGCCTCGGCCGCCCACGAGCCGACACCGCCCACGCCCACAATTGCCACGTGCGCTGCACGCAGTCGTTCCAGGCCTTGCAGCCCATATAACCGGGCGACGCCGGCAAACCGTGGATCTTCTGTACTCATCACCAACACCCCAAAAACCGGCGCGCATTATAGGGGGCATGCGGGCCGTTGAGTATCTTTACCAAGCTCTATGCGACCAACACTGCTTTAATGACCCACTAGTTAACAAGACAAGAGCTACAAGCAACAAAGAAAGAACTTAAGAGTGCTCTAGCTGCCCAATGCGCGACCTGATTCCGTGCGCTGTACGGTAGGTCAGAGCGCAGTGTAGGATGCGCGCCGTTTGGCACCTGCCGATCGATCTTCGTTCCACTCCTTTTGGAACCCGAAAACGTTATGTCATCGCGTAAATTTGGACTCAACCTGGTGGTCGTGCTGGCCATCGCTGCCCTCTTCACAGGCTTCTGGGCGCTGATTAACCGCCCGGTATCCGCCCCCAACTGGCCTGATCAGATCTCCGGTTTTTCGTACTCGCCGTTTCAACAAGGCCAGTACCCGCAAAAGGACCAGTACCCGACCGACGATGAAATGCGTCGCGACCTGGAGATCATGAGCAAACTGACCGACAACATTCGTACCTACTCGGTCGACGGCACTTTGGGCGACATTCCCAAGCTGGCGGAAGAGTTCGGTCTGCGGGTGACCCTCGGCATCTGGATCAGCCCTGATCTGGAGCGCAACGAGCGCGAAATTCAAAAAGCCATCGAACTGGCCAATAACTCGCGCAGCGTCGTACGGGTCGTGGTCGGTAACGAAGCGCTGTTTCGCGAAGAAATCACCCCCGAAGACCTCGCCGTGCTGCTGGACCGGGTGCGGGCCGCAGTTAAAGTCCCGGTGACAACGTCTGAGCAATGGCACATTTGGGAGAAATACCCGCAACTGGCCAAGCACGTTGACCTGATCGCCGCGCACATCCTGCCGTACTGGGAATTTATCCCGGTCGACAAAGCTGGCCAGTTTGTTCTGGACCGCGCCCGCGACCTGAAAAAGCTCTTCCCGAAAAAACCGCTACTGCTCTCCGAGGTCGGCTGGCCGAGCAACGGCCGCATGCGCGGTGGCGCTGACGCGTCACCGGCTGACCAGGCCATTTACCTGCGTACGCTGGTCAACAACCTGAACCGTCGCGGCTACAACTACTTCGTGATCGAAGCCTTCGACCAGCCGTGGAAGGCCAGCGATGAAGGTTCGGTAGGCGCGTACTGGGGTGTATTCAACGCCGCCCGCCAGCAAAAATTCAACTTTGAAGGCCCGGTGGTTGCTATCCCGCAGTGGCGCGTACTGGCCATTGGCTCGGTGGTGATGGGCTTGCTGTCGCTGGCCTTGCTGCTGATCGACGGCTCGGCCTTGCGTCAACGTGGCCGTACCTTCCTGACCTTTACCGCATTCCTGTGTGGTTCGGCGCTGGTATGGATCGGCTACGACTACAGCCAGCAATACAGCACCTGGTTCAGCCTGACAGTGGGCTTCCTGCTCGGGCTGGGCGCGCTCGGGGTGTTTATTGTGCTGCTCACCGAGGCCCATGAACTGGCTGAAGCGGTCTGGATTCGCAAGCGGCGCCGTGAGTTTTTACCGGTCGAAAGCGACGATGCCTACCGCCCGAAAGTCTCGATTCATGTGCCGTGTTACAACGAGCCGCCAGAGATGGTCAAACAGACGCTCAACGCGCTGGCCAACCTCGACTACCCGGACTTCGAAGTGTTGCTGATCGACAACAACACCAAAGACCCGGCGGTGTGGGAACCGGTGCGTGACTACTGCGCCACCCTGGGCCCGCGCTTCAAGTTTTTCCATGTGGCACCGCTGGCCGGCTTCAAGGGCGGCGCGCTGAACTACTTGATCCCGCACACCGCACCAGACGCCGAAGTGATCGCGGTCATCGACTCCGATTACTGCGTCGATCGCAACTGGCTCAAGCACATGGTGCCGCACTTTGCCGACCCTAAAATCGCCATCGTGCAGTCGCCGCAAGACTACCGCGACCACAGTGAAAGCACCTTCAAGAAGCTCTGCTACTCGGAATACAAAGGCTTCTTCCACATTGGCATGGTGACCCGCAACGACCGTGACGCGATCATTCAGCACGGCACCATGACCATGACCCGTCGCTCGGTGCTCGAAGAGCTGGGCTGGGCTGACTGGTGCATCTGTGAAGACGCCGAGCTGGGCCTGCGGGTGTTCGAAAAAGGCTATTCCGCAGCCTATTCCCACAACAGCTACGGCAAGGGGCTGATGCCCGATACCTTTATCGACTTCAAGAAACAGCGCTTCCGCTGGGCCTATGGGGCGATTCAGATCATCAAGCGTCACGCGTCGAGCCTGCTGCTGGGCAAAAACACCGAACTGACCCGTGGCCAGCGTTACCACTTCCTCGCGGGCTGGTTGCCGTGGGTGGCTGACGGCATGAATATTTTCTTCACGGTGGGCGCCCTGCTGTGGTCGGCGGCGATGATTATTGTGCCGACGCGGGTTGACCCGCCGTTGCTGATTTTCGCCATCCCGCCGTTGGCGCTGTTTGTGTTCAAGGTCGGCAAGATCATCTTCTTGTACCGCCGCGCCGTGGGGGTCAACCTCAAGGACGCGTTTGCCGCAGCCCTGGCAGGCCTGGCGTTGTCGCACACCATTGCCAAAGCGGTGCTGTACGGCTTCTTCACCACCAGCATTCCGTTCTTCCGTACGCCTAAAAACGCCGACAACCACGGCTTTTGGGTGGCCATTTCGGAAGCCCGCGAAGAAGTCTTCATCATGCTGTTGCTGTGGGGTGCAGCGCTCGGGATCTTCCTGGTCCAGGGCCTGCCGAGCAACGACATGCGCTTCTGGGTGGTGATGCTGATGGTGCAATCGCTACCGTATCTGGCGGCGCTGATCATGGCCTTCACCTCGTCCCTGCCTAAGCCTGTTGAAGCCGAGCAGGAGCAACCCGCGGCATAAATTGCACGCAACCTCTAAACGGCGGCCTCTGGCCGCCGTTTTGCTTTAAGATAACCGCCCTTTTGTGCCGTGCCGCCCGCACTTGTCCCGCTTCGGAGTCCCTATCATGACGGCCCATGCCGACCTTTCGCCGACCCTGCAACTTGCCTGCGATCTGATCCGTCGCCCTTCTGTGACGCCGATCGACGCCGACTGCCAGAAGCTGATGATGCAACGCCTGGGTGATGCCGGCTTCAAGCTGGAACCGATGCGCATCGAAGACGTTGATAACTTCTGGGCCACCCACGGTAAACACGAAGGCCCGGTGCTGTGCTTCGCCGGCCACACCGACGTGGTGCCGACCGGCCCGGTGCACGCCTGGCAGAACGACCCGTTTGACGCAGTGATCGACGAACACGGCATGCTCTGCGGACGCGGCGCCGCCGACATGAAGGGCAGCCTCGCGGCCATGCTGGTCGCCGCTGAGCGCTTTGTTGCGGACTACCCGGACCACAAGGGTTCGGTTGCGTTTCTGATCACCAGCGATGAAGAAGGCCCGGCCCACCACGGCACCAAGGCGGTGGTCGAACGTTTTGCCGCGCGCAACGAGCGTCTGGACTGGTGCATCGTTGGCGAACCGTCGAGCACCACCCTGGTCGGTGACGTGGTGAAAAACGGCCGTCGTGGCTCGCTGGGCGCCAAACTCACCGTTCGCGGTGTTCAGGGTCACGTTGCCTACCCGCACCTGGCCAAGAACCCGATCCACCTGGCGGCACCGGCGCTGGCTGAACTGGCCGCCGAGCATTGGGATGACGGCAACGCGTTCTTCCCGCCGACCAGCTTCCAGATCTCCAACCTCAACTCGGGCACCGGCGCGACCAACGTGATCCCCGGTGATCTGGTGGCGGTTTTCAACTTCCGTTTCTCGACCGAGTCCACCGTTGAAGGCTTGCAGCAGCGCGTCGCTGATATCCTCGACAAGCACGGCCTGGACTGGCACATCGAGTGGGCGCTGTCCGGCCTGCCGTTCCTGACCGAGCCGGGCGCCCTGCTGGACGCCGTATCGTCGAGCATCAAACAGGTTACCGGCCGCGAAACCAAAGCCTCCACCAGCGGCGGCACCTCGGACGGGCGTTTTATCGCCACCTTGGGCACGCAAGTGGTTGAACTGGGCCCGGTCAACGCGACCATCCACCAGGTCAACGAGCGGGTACTGGCCAGCGATCTCGACGTGCTGACCGAGATCTACTACCACACCCTGATCAAGTTGCTCGCCTGATGCTCGCTTGCCCTATTTGCGCAGCGCCGCTGACGGCGCTCGACAATGGCGTGGCCTGCCCCGCGGGCCATCGCTTTGACCGTGCCCGCCAGGGTTATTTGAACCTGTTGCCGGTGCAGCACAAAAACAGCCGCGACCCTGGTGACAACCAGGCCATGGTTGAAGCCCGCCGCGATTTCCTCAACGCAGGCCACTATGCGCCGGTTGCCAAGCGTCTGGCCGAACTGGCCGCCGAGCGTGCCCCGCAGCGCTGGCTCGACATCGGCTGTGGCGAAGGCTACTACACCGCGCAAATCGCCGACGCCTTGCCCAATGCCGACGGTTACGCCCTGGACATCTCCCGTGAAGCGGTCAAGCGCGCCTGCAAGCGCAACCCGAACCTGAGCTGGCTGGTCGCCAGCATGGCGCGGGTGCCGATGGCTGATGCCAGTTGCCAGTTCCTTGCCAGCGTATTCAGCCCGCTCGACTGGCTTGAAGCCAAGCGTTTGCTCAGCCCCGGCGGCGGTTTGATGCGCGTAGGCCCGACCCGTGGCCACCTGATGGAGCTGCGTGAGCGGCTCTACGACGAGGTGCGCGACTACAGCGACAACAAGCATTTGGCCCTGGTGCCGGACGGCATGCAGTTGCAACACAGTGAAACACTGGAGTTCACCTTAAGCCTGAGCGAGCCCCAGGACCGCGCCAACTTGTTGGCCATGACCCCGCACGGCTGGCGCGCCAGTGCCGAACGCCGGGCACAGGTCATCGAAGACCCGGAGCCTTTAAAGGTGACGGTGTCCATGCGTTACGATTATTTCGTGCTTCAATAACCCTTTTACGGCCAGCCACCCCAGCGGCAGGCCCGACGAATCCGCGAATGGATTTTTCAGACACGCAGTGAGGACCATCCATGCGCCAGCCCGATATTGAGATTTACCTGAAGGACGCCACCCACAAAGAAATTGCCGCATGGCTTAGCACAGCGCTGGGCGAATGCACGGAGTGGGTACAAAAAGGCCAAACATGGAAATGCACCGCCGGCACTGTTCCAGTGATCTGGTTGCCAAAGGCCGTGGGCAAGTGGAGCAGCTTGTACCTGGAAAGCGACCAAACGCCGTGGGACGACGACATCGCCTGCGCCCGTGACGCCTTCAAGGCATTGAACGAAGAAGTCCGTTGCGCACCGGGCACCTGGATTGAAGAAGAAGGCGAAGAAGACGCCGACCGCTGGATCCGCGTCAGCGCAGACGGCGAAGAAGAAATCACCTGGCGCACGTCCTGATCCATACAGCAATACCCTGCAGGAGCGAGCTTGCCTCGCGATCTTTTTAAAGGATCAAAAGATCGCGAGGCAAGCTCGCTCCTACACGTTTTGTGGGGTTACAGCCCTACCACGTCTTCTGCCTGAAACCCTTTGTTACCGGCCACGCGGGTGTATTCAACCTGCTGGCCTTCGGTCAAGGAGCGATGGCCTTCACCGCGAATCGCGCGGTAATGCACAAACACATCACCCTCGCTTTCACTCTGGATAAAACCGTAGCCTTTGGCGTCGTTGAACCATTTCACATTGCCAGTCAAACGTGTGCTCATAGATCCTTCCCCCTTTTTATTTTTTGAATGGGCGCATTGGTTGGCCCGCCAAGAACTTTTACTCGAACTTAACTTTCCAAGACCTTGTCTTACGCCATAAGGCGAAAGAGGGTCGAGTATATGTCAGCGCGAAGAACACTCAATCAATATTAGTTCGCTGCTTTTTTGCCGATTTTCCAGAGATACGGCACACTACCAACCCGAGTAAACACTCGTTTTAATCCACTAACGCAGAAGCCGTATGACCCGCTCCCCATTCCACCGTCTCGTCTTTGGCGCCCTGCGTCGCTTGCTGTACCTGTGGGTACGTTCGGAGACTATTAACCAGTCCTCCCTGGCGCTGAGCCTGGACCGCAGCCGACCGGTGTTCTACGTCCTGCAATCGCCGTCGATCACCGAACTGGCGGTAGTCGATGCCGAGTGCACCAAAGTGGGTCTGCCACGCCCGGTATTGCCCGTTGCCGTCGGGGCCATGACTGAACCCGCTGCGTTCTTTTACCTGACCCCCGAGCCCGACTGGCTCGGCCGCCAGGACAAACGCGGCGCGCCGCCCACGTTGACCCGTCTGGTCGATGGCTTGACCCACAACCCGACTGAGGATGCACAAATCATTCCGGTCAGCGTGTTCTGGGGCCAATCACCCGACAGCGAGTCCAGCCCATGGAAGCTGCTGTTTGCCGACAGCTGGGCGGTTACCGGGCGTCTACGCCGCCTGTTACGCATTCTGATTCTGGGTCGAAAAACCCGTGTGCAGTTCTCTGCGCCGATCCATTTGCGCGAGCTGATCGACCTCAACAAAGGTCACGAGCGTACGGTGCGCATGGCCCAACGCATTTTGCGTGTGCATTTTCGTAACCTTAAAATCTCCACCATCGGCCCCGACCTCTCGCACCGGCGCACGTTGGTCAAAGGCCTGGTCAATGAGCCCGCGGTTCGTCAGGCCATCCTCGATGAGGCCCAGCGCGAGAATATTTCCCCGGAAAAAGCCAAGGCCCAGGCCCTGCGCTACGCCAATGAAATAGCCTCGGACTACACCTACACCGCCATCCGCTTCTTTGAAGTGATCCTGAGCTGGTTCTGGAACAAGATTTACGACGGCGTCAAAGTCAACGACATCAAGGGCGTGCAAGACGTCGCCCAAGGCCACGAGATCATCTACGTACCGTGTCACCGCAGCCACATTGACTACCTGCTGCTGTCCTACTTGCTGTTTCGCAACGGCCTGACCCCGCCGCACATTGCCGCCGGGATCAACCTCAACATGCCGGTGATCGGCCCGCTGCTACGGCGCGGCGGGGCGTTTTTCATGCGCCGCACGTTCAAGGGCAACCCGCTGTACACCTCGGTGTTTAATGAGTACATGCACACCCTGTTCACCAAAGGCTTCCCGGTGGAGTACTTCGTGGAAGGCGGGCGCTCGCGCACCGGGCGTATGCTGCAACCGAAAACCGGGATGCTGGCCATCACCCTGCGCAGCTTCTTGCGTTCTTCACGCACCCCCATCGTCTTTGTCCCGGTGTACATCGGCTACGAGCGCGTGCTCGAAGGCCGCACGTACCTGGGCGAACTGCGCGGCGCGAGCAAGAAAAAAGAATCGATTTTCGACATCTTCAAAGTCATCGGCGCTCTGAAACAGAAGTTTGGCCAGGTGGCGGTCAACTTTGGCGAGCCGATCAAACTGGCGGAGTTTCTCGATCAGGAACAACCCGACTGGCGCAAGCAAGAGCTGGCACCGCTGTACCGGCCTGACTGGTTGAATGCCACCACCAACCGCCTGGGCGAGAAAGTCGCCCGGCACCTCAACGAAGCCGCGGCGATCAACCCCGTCAACCTGGTGGCGCTGGCCTTGTTGTCGACCAGCAAACTGGCGCTCGACGACCGGGCGATGGCGCGGGTGTTGGACCTGTACCTGGCGTTGCTGCGGCGTGTGCCTTACTCGCCCCACACCACCCTGCCCGAAGGCGATGGCCAGGCCTTGATCGAACACGTCAAAGCCATGGACCTGCTGTCTGAGCAAAGTGACGCGCTGGGCAAAATCCTCTATCTGGATGAGCAGAACGCGGTATTGATGACGTACTACCGCAACAACGTGCTGCACATCTTTGCCCTGCCCGCCTTGCTGACCAGCTTCTTCCAAAGCTCGTCACGCATGACCCGCGAGCAAATCCTGCGCTACACCCGCGCGCTGTACCCGTACCTGCAATCGGAGCTGTTTATCCGCTGGTCACTGGACGAGCTCGACGGTGTGGTTGATCAATGGCTTGAAGCCTTTGTCGAGCAAGGGTTGCTGCGCTTCGAAAACGACATTTACCTGCGCCCGGCCCCCAGCTCACGGCACTTTGTGCTGCTGACGCTGCTGTCCAAGAGCATTGCGCAAACCTTGCAGCGCTTCTACATGGCCATCTCGCTGCTGCTTAACTGCGGCCAGAACACATTGAGCAGTGAAGAACTGGAAGACCTGTGCACGATGATGGCCCAGCGCCTGTCGATCCTGCACGGGCTCAACGCCCCCGAGTTTTTCGACAAGAGCCTGTTCCGTCACTTTATCGAGACATTGCTGGAGCAAGACGTGCTGCGCCGCGATGCCAACGGCAAGCTGAGCTATCGTGAAGTGCTGGGTGAACTGGCCGAAGGCGCGGCTAAACGCGTGCTGCCGCCTGAGATTCGCCTGTCGATCCGCCAGGTGGCACTGCATCGCAGTGAAGATGCACAAGACCAACCACCACCGCCGCTCGAAAAAACGCCTTAACCAAGAACACCCGACTACTCATACAGTGATTGGCCGGGTGTGCACATCGGCGACTTTATTCTTTTAGCCCTTTGGAAACTGCCATGAAAAAAATCCTTTTACTCAGCCTCACGGCCTTGCTCGGAGCCTGCAGCTCGATGAACTCCACTCCGCAAGCCACCCTCGACGGCGAAGTGTTTTACCTGCAACGCATCGCCCTGCCGCCCACCGCCACCCTTGAAGTGAGCCTGCAAGACGTGTCGCTGGCCGACGCCCCGGCCGTGACCCTGGCCAAGCAAAGCGGCACCATCAAAGGCCAGGTGCCACTGCCGTTCCACCTCACCTATGATCCGGCAGACGTCAAGCCAGGGCACACCTATGCGGTGAGCGCGCGGATCGAAGAAGACGGTAAATTGCTGTTTATCAGCACCGAACGCAACAGCGTTGACCTGAACGCCAAAACCCTGCAACCGATTCGCTTGCGCGTCGATCAGGTGCGTTAAGCAACTAATTGCTTATTCCCCTGTGGGAGCGGGCTTGCTCGCGATGGCAGCAACGCGGACATGCAGAACCACCGCACCGCCAGCATCGCGAGCAAGCCCGCTCCCACAGGTTCTTTAGCCCTCACTCAGGCTTTTTCACCCTGAACCACGCGGCATACAGCGCTGGCAAGAACAGCAGCGTCAAAGCCGTGGCCACGATCAGGCCGCCCATGATCGCCACCGCCATCGGGCCGAAGAACACGCTGCGTGACAGCGGAATCATCGCCAGCACCGCCGCCAGGGCGGTCAGCACAATCGGTCGGAACCGCCGCACTGTCGCTTCAATAATCGCCTGCCACGGGGCCAGCCCCGCCGCCTTGTCCTGCTCGATCTGGTCCACGAGGATCACCGAGTTACGCATGATCATCCCCGACAAAGCGATGGTGCCGAGCATCGCCACAAAGCCAAACGGCTTGTTGAACACCAGCAAAAACAGGGTCACACCGATCAACCCCAGCGGCGCGGTCAAAAACACCATCGCCATGCGCGAGAAGCTGCGCAGTTGCACCATCAGCAACGTCAGCACCACCACGATAAACAGCGGCACGCCGGCTTTCACCGAGTCCTGGCCGCGTGTGGAGTCTTCCACGGTGCCGCCCACTTCCAGCAAATAGCCATCCGGCAGTTCAGCGCGAACCCCTTCCAGGGTTGGCAAAATCTGCTGTACCAAGGTGGCCGGTTGCTCCTTGCCGTAGATGTCAGCGCGCACGGTGACTGTTGGCAAGCGGTTGCGGTGCCAGATGATGCCTTCTTCGAAGCCATATTCCAGCGTTGCGATTTGCGACAGGGCAACGCTCTGGCCGTTGTCGGTGGGCACCGACAAACTCGGCAGCAACGACAACTCGGTCCGCTCCTGAGGGGTGCCGCGCAGCAAGATCTCGATCAACTCGTTGTCTTCGCGGTACTGGCTGACGGTCGAGCCCAGCAAGGTGCTTTGCAGAAACCGCGACAGGTTGGCGGTGCTTACGCCCAACGCCCGCGCCCGGTCCTGATCAACATTGAGGTACACCACCTTGCTCGGTTCTTCCCAGTCCAGGTGCACGTTCACCACGTGCGGATTTTCGCGCACCTTGGCCGCCGCTTTCCGCGCCAGCGCCCGGACTTCTTCGATGTGTTCGCCGGTCACCCGGAACTGCACCGGATAGCCCACAGGCGGGCCGTTTTCCAGACGGGTGACCCGCGCACGCACCGTGGGGAATTGCTCGTTCAAGGTATCAATAAGCCAGGTGCGCAGGCTTTCGCGGTCTTCAATGGTCTTGGCCAGCACCACAAACTGGGCAAAGCTGGCGGCCGGCAACTGCTGGTCCAGCGGCAAGTAAAAGCGCGGCGAACCGGTGCCCGCGTAGGCCACGTAGTTTTCGATGCCAGGGTGATCCTTGAGCAGGTTTTCCAGGCGTTTGACCTGTTCCGTGGTGTTGCTCAGCGAGGCCCCTTCGGCCAGCTTCAGGTCGACCATCAGTTCAAAGCGGCTGGAGGCCGGGAAGAACTGCTGCGGGACAAACTTGAACAGCACCACCGAACCCAAAAACAGCAGCACGGTCAGCGCGATCACGGTTTTGCGGCGGCGTACGCACCACTCCACCAAACGTCGAATGCGCTGATAAAACGGTGTGCCATACGGGTCCGGAGCGCCCGCGCCGGTGCCGTGTTTGGCGGCATGCAGCTTGGCCAGATCCGGCAACAGCAACGCGCCCAGATACGGCACAAACACTACGGCAGCGATCCACGACGCAAGCAGCGCGATGGTGACCACCTGGAAAATCGAGCGGGTGTATTCCCCGGTGCTCGACTGCGCCATGGCAATCGGCAAAAAGCCCGCCGCCGTGATCAGCGTGCCGGTGAGCATGGGGAACGCGGTGCTGGTCCAGGCAAAACTCGCTGCCTTGAGCCGGTCGTAGCCCTGCTCCATCTTGATCGCCATCATTTCAACGGCAATGATCGCGTCGTCCACCAGCAGGCCCAGCGCCAGCACCAGCGCGCCCAGCGAGATCTTGTGCAGGCCGATGCCAAAGTAATGCATGGTGGCAAATGTCATCGCCAGCACCAGCGGGATGGTCAGGGCCACCACCATGCCGGTACGTACGCCCAGCGAGAAGAAACTCACCAGCAACACGATCGCCAGGGCCTCCACCAGCACCTGGACAAATTCGCCGACGCTGGTTTTTACCGCAGCGGGCTGATCCGACACCTTGGCCAGTTTCATGCCCGCCGGAAGGTTCCTTTGCAGGCGCTCAAATTCGACTTCGAGGGCTTTGCCAAGCACCAGAATGTCGCCGCCGTCTTTCATCGCCACGGCCAGGCCGATAGCGTCCTGCCCCATAAAGCGCATGCGCGGTGCCGGTGGATCATTGAACCCACGGCGCACATCGGCCACGTCGCTGATGCGCAACGTGCGCTCACCCACCCGAATCGGGAAGCGCTCGATCTCTTCAACGGTTTTGAAATTACCGCTGACGCGCAATTGCACGCGCTCGGTCGGGGTCTCAAAAAAACCTGCGGTCGAGACCGCGTTCTGTTCTTGAAGGGCTTGTTGCACGGCCGCCAAAGGCAAGCCCAGGGTCGCCAGTTTAAGGTTGGACAGCTCGATCCAGATCTTTTCATCTTGCAGGCCGAGTAACTCCACCTTGCCCACATCCTTGACCCGTTGCAGCTGGATCTGGATGCGGTCGGCGTAGTCCTTGAGTACCGCGTAGTCGTAACCTTCGCCACTCAGGCTGTAGATATTGCCGAAGGTGGTGCCGAATTCATCGTTGAAAAACGGCCCCTGCACGTCAGGCGGCAAGGTATGGCGAATGTCGCTGATTTTTTTGCGCACCTGATACCACAGGTCCGGGATGTGCGAAGAGTCCATCGAGTCGCGGGCCATAAAGGTCACTTGCGACTCGCCAGGCCGGGAAAACGAAACAATGCGCTCGTATTCGCCGGTCTCCATCAGCTTCTTTTCGATGCGCTCGGTAACCTGACGCGACACTTCTTCAGCGGTCGCACCCGGCCACAAGGTACGAATGACCATGGCCTTGAAGGTGAACGGCGGGTCTTCGCTTTGTCCTAACTTGGTGTAGGAAAGCGCACCTACCACAGCCAGCAACAGCATCAAAAACAGCACGATCTGGCGGTTGCGCAGCGCCCAGGCGGAAAGGTTGAAACCCATCGGGATTACTCCTTCACCGCGACATTGATCGTTCGGTTGGAACGATCAATAGGTCGTACCTCCTGCCCCTGATGCAGCACATGCACACCAGCCGAGACTATCCAGTCATTGGCCTTGAGCCCTTCGAGCACCGGCACGCTATTCTCGCCAAACGGCCCGACCCGCACAGGCACCTGCTCCAGTTTGTTGCCCTGGCCAACGCGCCACACATAGGTCGCGCCGTTTTCTGCGGTCAGGGCCGAGAGCGGAACCGACAGGGGGCTCACCCCTTCGCTCGGGATAAAGACCCGGGCACTTTGGCCCAGCTCGGCAGGGACTTTGCCTTCGGTGAAAGCGATTCGGGCGGCGAAGGTGCGCGATTTTGGATCGGCAGACGGCGACAGCTCACGAATCCGCCCACTGAAGCGCTGGCCCGGTTGCGACCACAGTTCAACCTTAACCGGCAGGCCGATCTTGAAACGGCCAAAGGCTTGTTCCGGCAAGCTGATGAGCACCTCACGCTCGCCATCGGCAGCCAGGGTAAACACGGTTTGACCGGCGGCCACCACTTGCCCCACTTCTACCTGACGCTGAGCGATCACGCCGTCTTGTGGCGCGCGCAACACGGCATAACTGGCCTGATTGCTGGCCACGTCCTGCTCGGCCTTAAGCTGCTGGAGCTTGGCTTCACCGGCGCGGTAGAGGTTTTCGGCATTGTCGAACTGCGAACGGCTGACCATCTGGCGGTCGAGCAAGGTTTTGTAGCGATCACGCTCGGCGCGCACCAGGTTCAAATTGGCCTGCCCCGCCGTGACTTGCGCGCGGGTGGCATCCAGTTGCAGCCGTACGTCTTGCGGGTCGAGTTCTGCCAGCGGCTGATTCGCCTTGACCCGCTCGCCTTCATCCACCAGGCGCTTGGTCACTTTGCCGCCGATGCGGAACGCCAGTTGCGGGTCAAACCGTGCCCGCACCTCGCCCGGATAACTTTGCATCGCCAACGCCGAAGGCTGCGGCTGAACCACCAGCGCCGGGCTAACAGTGACTTTGACGGGCTGCTCCTGCCCACACGCAGACAGCAAAAACACCAGACAGACAGGCAAAGCGCGGGGCAAGGCATGGCGCAACATGGGGATGACCTTTCGCTAATGAGGCTTGGAATATTTATACTGGACGGCATGTTATTAATACTAAACTCACCAGTCCAGTAATAAACGGCTATGTCTGACGATCATTTACCCCCCACTGCACTCGGACGCCCCAAGGACATGGCAAAACGCCAGGCCATCCTTGATGCGGCGAAATCCCTGTTTCTGACCCATGGCTATGCCAACACCAGCATGGATGCGGTCGCGACCCTGGCGGGGGTCTCAAAACTGACGGTCTACAGCCATTTCACCGACAAAGAGACGCTGTTCTCCTCGGCGATCCTCGCCAAGTGCTCTGAACAGTTGCCAGATTTGTTTTTTGAACTGCCCGACGGCGTACCGATTGAAACGGTCTTGCTCGCCATTGGCCGGGGGTTTGTGGCGCTGATCAACAGCGAAGAGTCGCTCAACCTGCATCGACTGATGGTGACCCTGGGCACCCAGGACCCGAAGCTGTCGCAGATCTTTTTTGAGGCGGGGCCGGAGCGGGTGGTGCTGGAAATGGAGCGCCTGCTGAACAAGATTCACAACACCGGCGCCCTGCGCATTGAGCGTGCGCATTACGCGGCGGAGCACTTCTTTTGCATGCTCAAGGGCTCACCCAACTTTCGCCTGCTATATGGCTACGGCGGCGTGCTGACCGACGAAGAAACCGAGGCGCATATACAGGAAGTGGTCGAAGTGTTTATGCGGGCTTATCGGGCGAACTGAAAGGCCCACACCCCCTGTAGCAGCGAGCTTGCCTCGCGATCTTTTTAACGATCAAAAGATCGCGAGGCAAGCTCGCTCCTACAGCGGGATTTATAGCGCTTAAGGCTTCAACGCCTTCTTCGGGTAGATGTCGTAACGGCTCGATTTGCCGTCCAGCGCGTGGCTCGGCTTGGGTCCGACAATGCACGGAGCCTTGCGCGGGCGCTTGACCACCACGCGGTGGGTGGCCAACGCCAACGCCGCCTCAAGCAAGGCCGGTGCGTCGTTGTCATCCCCTACTAACGGGCGGAACAGGCGCATTTCTTTCTTCACCAGGGCGGTTTTCTCTCGGTGCGGGAACATCGGGTCGAGGTAGATCACCTGCGGTGGCTCGCCTTCCCAGTTGCGCATCACCTCAATCGAATTGCCTTTGAGCAAGTGCATGCGCGACACAATCGGCGCCACCTCAAAGTCGTCCAGGCCACGGGCCAAACCGTCTTCCAGCAAGGCGCCGATCAAGGGCTGGCGTTCGATCAAGCTCATCTCGCAGCCCAGGCTCGCCAGCACGAATGCGTCCTTGCCCAGCCCCGCCGTGGCATCCAGCACGCGCGGGCGCACGCCCTGCTGAATCCCCACGGCCTTGGCGATCATTTGCCCGGTACCGCCACCAAACAAACGCCGGTGGGCTGCGCCGCCTTCAACAAAGTCGACCCGCACCGGGCCGGGGGCATCTGGGCCCAGCTGTTGCAACTGCAAACCCTGGTCGCCGATCTGCAAGGCAAAGTCAGCCTGCGGCTCGTCCAACGGCAGCCCCAGGCGCTCAGCCCATTGCTCGGCCAGGGCCTGATAAGCCTCGTCCAACGCTTCGACTTTGATACGACTGCCCGCTGCTTGCTCAATCATTTAAAACACGCTCAAAAATTTAATGATCGGCAAACGCTGCCGATAAATGAAATATCCGGCATTTTGCCAGAGCTGGGCGTCGACCGAGAGCTATGTCAGACATTCATTCCGCATCCATCGGCTTTATCGCCCCCATTGGCGACTTTGGCCGACACAATTCGCAAGTCACAGGCAGCGTCAATCACCTGTGGAAGGACTTCTATGCCCAGGCCATGGCAGAGCAGTCGGCGACGGATGAATTCCCGGCCATCGAATTGCCCCTCGCGGCGGCGGACGAAAATGCCGAGCCCAGCGGCGGCAATGATGTCCTGAGCGCCATCGTGACCCAGCGCCATTGCAACGTGCAGGACACCGAGATCAAACCGCCCGAAGCATTGTTCTTGCCAATCGCTGAATTTGAGCTGGATTTGCTGCCGCCCACCGCGCTGCCCTTCCCGCCGGATGTCATCGCCGAACAACAGCACCAGCAGGCGTTCAACGAAGCCTGGGTTCGCCCATTGGTCATGGCCCAAGGTCAGCCGTTGCCCGAGCCGGGCCCGGCGCCTGAGCCTCGGCCTTTGCACTTACCCATTGCCGAATTTGAAATGGACCTGCTGGACAAACCCGCCGAGCCATTCGACGCGGCCACCTTGAGTGAACAGCAGCACGCGATGGACTTTGACCTCGCCTGGACGCGCCCGTTGATCGTCAACAACCTGCGCCTGGCGGCTTAAAGCAGCCCCAGTTGCTCGGTGGTTTGTGGCGTGTGCAAGTGGGCCAGTGCGGGCAGCCCCGGCAAGCGCTCAGACAATTGCTGATGAAAACGCCGCGCCAGCTCCGGTGCCCGGTGGTTGTCCGGGGTGTGCAAAAAGACATAAGGCTTGCGGCCTTCTTCGATCCAGCCAGCGACTTTCTCCACCCAGGGTTTCAAGTAAGGGTCATTGGCCTGCAGCTCCGGGCGCCCGATAAAGCGCACTTGCGGGCATTGAGTAAACGCTGCCGGGCGCGGCGGCACTTTGGGCTTTTTCGACTGGGCATGCAGCACCGCCGGGTCGCTGGAGTCGCAACTGAACAGTGCCCGCGAGTCCAGGCAAATACGCTCGACCCCGCGCTCCATCAACAACCGATTGAGCAAGCGCTCGGCATCGCCCTTGGCAAAAAACTCCGGGTGACGCACCTCAACGGCCAATGGCCGCTGCATCTCGTCGATAAAGCTCACCAGCTCGGCCAGACGCTGCGGCCCGAAGCTTGCGGGCAGTTGCAGCCAGAACGGCGCCACGCGCGGCCCCAAGGGCTTTAACAGTTGCAGGAAGCTTTCGATTCCCTGCCCTTGCTCGCGTAAATCGCCACCGTGGCTGATCTCTCGGGAGAACTTGGCCGTAAAGCGAAAATGTTCGGGCATGCTGCTTGCCCAACGCGCCACTGTGGCGGGCTTGGGGCTGGCATAGAACGTGGTGTTGCCTTCAACGGTATTGAACACCTGCGCGTACAGGCTCAAAAACTCGGTGGGTTGGGCATTTTGGGGGTACAAGCCTTCACGCCAGGCGTTTTCACTCCAGGACGGGCAGCCGAGGTAATAAGGCAGTTGGGCATCAGTCATGCCGTCAAATGTACAGGTCCAGACCCATCACTTCTATTTCCCAATCAACAAAGCCTTGGGTGGTCAGGTAACTGGCGAGGGCGCTGGCGGCGTTTTTGCTCATCCCGCGCTGGAAAATCATGTCCTGGGAACGCACCGGCAGTTGGCTGATGCGCTCACCCGACGAGGCCTGGCGAGTGACTTGCGGCAGGTTTTCAAGTTCAGCCGGGCTGTCTTCTACCGACTCATCAACCTGCACCTTGCCTTTACGCGGCTTGCGCTTGATGGGGTAAGACTGGGAGGAAAAGCCGTCAATACGCATAAGTGCAAGCTCGATAGCGGTATTGGCAATTTAGCGGCGTTGGTCCGACTAAGCAAATAGTCCTGTGGGAGCGGGCTTGCTCGCGATGCAGGCAACGCGGTATGCCTGTAACACCTTGCCGATTCAATCGCGAGCAAGCCCGCTCCCACAACCCGATCCCACAAAAGATGGGCTTAGATAAGGCCACGCTCCGCCCGGGTTGCCGCTACTTTGTCGCGCAGGTACACCGGCTGCGCATCGTCAGCGCGGATGGCTTCGCCGCGCGCCCAGGCAAAACGCGCCAGGGTCAGCAAGTCTTCAGCGTGAGGCAACATGCCAGCGTCCAGCGCCGTTGGTTTGACGTTCAAGCGCTCGGCATAGCCCCAGCCGGTGCCTGCACCAAACCAGTCACCGCTGGCGCCGTCCGGCAACGCAGCGGCTTCAGGTGGCAACACCGCTTCGACGCCTTGCAGGCGCATTTCACCGGCCTGCTCGCGGTAGCAACCCCAATACACTTCGTCCATGCGCGCATCAATGGCCGATGCCACCTGGGTCGCGCCGTGCTCGCGATAGGCACGCTGGGCCAATGCTGCCAGGTTGGAGATAGGCAATACCGGGCGCTCCAGGGCAAAGGCCAGGCCTTGCACCACGCCGATGGCGATGCGCACACCGGTAAACGCACCCGGCCCGCGACCAAAGGCAATCGCCTCGACCGCCGACAGCTCAACGCCAGCCTGGGCCAGCAGATCTTTAATCATCGGCAACAGCTTTTGCGCATGCAGGCGCGGGATCACCTCGTAGTGGCTTGTGACCTTGCCATCGTGCAGCAAGGCAACAGAGCAAGCTTCAGTCGCGGTATCCAGGGCCAGCAAGGTGCTCATCGGTGTTCCCGTCAGAATCAAAATTGAAAAAAGTGCAGCAGTATAAACAACAACAGCCCGCAAGCGGGCTGTTGTCACCAAGCAAAATCGACTTATCAGCTCAGGGCTGCAAGCACCTTGGCGGTGATCGATTCTACCGAGCCAACACCGGCGATGTGGCTGTACTTGGGTTTGCCTTGGGCAGACTCAAGCTTCTGGTAGAAATCCACCAGCGGCTTGGTTTGCGAATGGTAAACCGACAGGCGGTGACGAACGGTTTCTTCGGTGTCGTCTTTACGCTGAACCAGGTCTTCACCGGTCACGTCGTCTTTACCTTCAACCTTTGGCGGGTTATGCGCGATATGGTAAACGCGGCCCGACGCTTCGTGAACGCGACGACCGGCGATGCGCTGAACGATTTCTTCGTCTTCTACGGCGATTTCAACCACGTGATCCAGCTCTACACCGTTGTCGACCAGTGCTTGAGCTTGAGGGATGGTGCGCGGGAAACCGTCAAACAGGAAACCGTTGACGCAATCTGGCTGAGCAATGCGCTCTTTGACCAGGTTGATGATCAGATCGTCAGAAACCAGACCGCCGCTGTCCATGATGCTTTTAGCTTTCTGGCCCAGCTCGGTGCCAGCCTTGACCGCAGCACGCAACATATCGCCGGTGGAGATTTGCGGGATGCCAAATTTTTCAGTGATGAACTTCGCCTGAGTACCTTTACCGGCCCCGGGAGCTCCCAGCAGAATTACGCGCATCGATGTGCTCCTCAATTTTTTATTTAAATGACAACAGACTCGCCTCTTGGGGCCAATCTCAAAATCGGGTAATGGCCGCAAAACAGGCCAAAGGGCTGACCAAGATACACAGCCGTTCCGGACCACACAAGCGGGCCAAAGTAGGAATAATCACTGCTAAAGCAGCCCTTGCGACCGGGTGTCACAGGTCGTAACCCTGGCAAAAAGTGTCGCGCCGGGGCCGGATCAGGCCATGAAAAGCCCCGATGTTTGGCACCACGGCGCGACTTTTGACTAGCGAACGAGCTTAGCCGGTGTTGCGCAAACCCGCCGCGATCCCCGCCACAGTCACCAGCAGCGCTTGTTCCAGAGGGCTGTCCTGATCGGTTTGCTGGCGTCGCGAACGCGCCAGCAGCTCAGCCTGCAACAAGTGCAGCGGGTCAAGGTAGGTGTTGCGCAAGCGGATGAACTCCAGCGTGTCCGGGCTGTGCGCCATCAGTTGAGACTGCCCGGTCAAACCCAGCACCACCTCGCACGCCTGCGACAATAAGTCGCGTAAGTGAGCACCCAAAGGCAGCAATTCAGGGGCCACCAGACGTTCGTCATAGAGCCGGGCGATGTCGGCATCCGCTTTGGCCAGGACCATTTCCAGCATGTCGATGCGGGTGCGGAAGAACGGCCACTGCTCGCGCATTTGCGCCAATTGCTCTCCTTCACCGCGCGCCAGCGCCTGGCTGAGCGCGGTTTCCCAGCCGAGCCAAGCGGGCAGCATCAGGCGGGTTTGGGTCCAGCCGAAAATCCACGGAATGGCGCGCAAGCTTTCAATCCCGCCTGCACGGCGCTTGGCCGGGCGACTGCCCAAGGGCAAGCGGCCCAATTCCTGTTCCGGGGTGGACTGGCGGAAATACTCGACAAATTGCGGGTTGTCGCGCACCACCGAGCGGTAGGCCTTGACCCCATCGTCGGCCAGTTCGTCCATCAGCACTCGCCACCCCGGCTCAGGCAGCGGCGGTGGGAGTAATGTGGCTTCGAGTACCGCCGACAGGTACAGGTTGAGGTTTTGCTCGGCGATGTCAGGCAGGCCAAATTTAAAGCGGATCATCTCGCCCTGTTCGGTGGTACGGAAACGCCCCGCCACCGACCCCGGCGGTTGCGACAGAATCGCCGCATGCGCCGGGCCGCCGCCACGCCCCACGGTACCGCCACGGCCATGAAACAGCAGCAGGTCGACGTGTTGCTCGCGGCAAATATTCACCAGATTTTCTTGCGCCCGGTACTGCGCCCACGCCGCTGCCGTGGTGCCAGCATCCTTGGCCGAGTCGGAGTAGCCGATCATCACTTCCTGCGGCCCCTGCAGGCGTGCGCGGTAGCCCGGCAACAGCAATAGACGCTCAATCACCGGCCCGGCATTGTCCAGGTCGGCCAGGGTTTCAAACAGTGGCACCACGCGCATCGGACGCTCAAGCCCGGCCTCTTTGAGCAGCAGTTGCACCGCCAGCACGTCAGAAGCCGCACCCGCCATGGAGATCACGTATGAGCCCAGCGAAGCCCCCGGCGCAGCTGCCACCTCACGGCATGTGGCCAGCACTTCGGCCGTCTCGGCGGCGGGTTTGAAGTAACCCGGCAACAGCGGGCGCCGGTTATTCAATTCGCGCATCAGGAAGATCAGACGCGCGTCTTCATCCCAGTCTTCATAGCGGCCAAGGCCCAGGTAATCGGTAATTTCAGTCATGGCCGAGGTGTGCCGGGCCGCGTCCTGACGCACATCCAGGCGCACCAGGAACAGACCAAACGTCACCGCCCGACGCAGGCAATCGAGCAGCGGCCCGTCAGCAATCACGCCCATGCCACAGGCGTGCAGCGACGTGTAACACAGCTTCAAGGGTGCCAGCAGGTCCTGGTTGTCGCTCAACACACCTTCTGGCGCAGGTTGTGCGCTGTGCAAGGCGCTCTGCGCCCAGGCCCGGGTGATGCGCAAGCGTTCACGCAATTGTTTGAGCACCGCGCGGTACGGTTCGGCACTCTCCCCCGCCACCGCGAGCAATTCATCGGTGGCCTGCTGCATGGACAGGTCGGCGGCGAGTTTATCGATGTCACGCAGGTACAAATCGGCGGCCATCCAGCGCGCCAGCAAGAGCACTTCGCGGGTGACCGTGGCGGTCACGTTGGGGTTGCCATCACGGTCGCCGCCCATCCACGAAGCAAAGCGAATGGGCGCTGAATCCAGCGGTAAATGCAGCCCGGTGGCCTCGTGCAACGCCGCGTCGGCGGTGCGCAGCATGTTGGGCAGCGCCTGCCACAACGAGTGCTCAATAACGGCAAAACCCCACTTGGCCTCATCCACGGGCGTAGGGCGGGTACGGCGGATTTCTTCGGTGTGCCAGGCTTCGGCGATCAAGCGCTGCAAGCGCTCTTCGATTCGCGACTTCTCGGCCAGGGTCAGATCCCGGTGATCTTGAGCCGCCAGTTGCTCGGCAATCGCGTCGTATTTTTGGATCAAGGTGCGGCGCGTGACTTCGGTCGGGTGGGCCGTGAGCACCAGCTCAATCTCAAGGCTGCTGAGTTGTTGCGCCAGCGAGTTCGCGTCATGCCCTTCGGCCAGCAAGCGGTTCAACAACGTGGGCAGCACCTGCGACTCAAACGGTTGCGGCTGGTCATCGCCACGCCGGTGAATCAACTGGTATTGCTCGGCGATATTAGCCAGGTTCAAAAACTGGTTGAACGCCCGCGCGACCGGCAACACTTCGTTATCGCTGAGCGCATCGAGAATGGCGCTCAATTCTTCGCCCGGAGTGCCGTGCCGGTCGTCTTTGGCACCCTGGCGGATGCGTTCGATCTTGGCGAGAAACGCGTCTCCGTATTGGTCACGAATCGTATTACCCAACAGCTCACCCAGCAGGTGAACATCATCGCGCAAGCGTGCATCAATATCGGTCATCAGCCATTTCTCCAGCAGATTCTGGGCGAGTTCGTGCCCCAAGAGTGCGTCGCAATGGGCGTCGCTGGCAAGCCGTGCGCGCGCTAAACAGCTAATTAGTCTATGACCCATCAGTCAGAAAAATTTTAGGCAAACTGCCATCTTTTTTTTTGAACTATTCAAATTTCGTTCAGGTCACAGCTTTTAACCATCACTGCAGGAACCTGCGTCCAACTGCTCCAGGTCACCCGACAGTTGTGATGGAGATGATGTTTTTAAGGAGTTTCCTAATGGAGTTGAAGACCATGATGACCCGCACTGTCAAAACCACCTCTCCTCGCCTGCGCGGGCTGAAACTGGCTGCATTGGCGATCGGTGCCAGCTTCGTTTTAGCCGGTTGCGCTGGTAACCCGCCAACCGAGCAATACGCTGTGACGCAGTCGGCCGTGAACAACGCCGTCAGCGCTGGCGGTACCGAATACGCTCCAGTGGAAATGAAGTCGGCACAAGACAAGCTCAAACAAGCTGAGCTGGCCATGCACGACAAAAAATATGACGAAGCCCGTCGCCTGTCCGAACAAGCTGAATGGGACGCTCGCGTAGCAGAACGTAAAGCCCAGGCCGCCAAAGCCGAGAAGGCCGTTCAGGATGCTCAGAAAGCCGTCCAGCAACTGCGTCAGGAAGGCATGCGCGGCCTGCAATAACAGCCGCCCCTCTTTGATCGCAACTGGCGATACAGCATTCCTAATAGATAGAAAGGACAACTATTATGCGCAATACAGTAATGATCCCTGCCCTGCTGGCCCTGAGCGTTGGTTTGGCCGCGTGCTCGCACCAGCCGAACGTTAACCTGGAAAACGCCAAGAGCAACTACTCGGCCCTGCAAACCAACCCGGAAGCGACCAAGGTTGCAGCGCTTGAAACCAAAGACGCTGGCGAGTGGCTGGACAAGGCTGAAAAGGCCTACCTGGACAAAGAAAAAGAGTCCAAGGTTGACCAACTGGCTTATCTGACCAACCAGCGTGTTGAACTGGCCAAGCAAACCATCGCCCTGCGTACCGCTGAAAATCAGCTGAAAAACGCCGGTTCCGATCGTGCCCAAGCCCTGCTGGACGCCCGTGACGCGCAAATCAAAAAGCTGCAAAGCCTGAACGCCAAGCAAACGGATCGCGGCACCCTGGTGACCTTCGGTGATGTACTGTTTGACTTCGACCAGGCCAACCTCAAGCCTAACAGCCGCGAAAGCATCGCGACCCTGTCCAACTACCTGATCCAGAACCCGGATCGCAAGGTCATTGTTGAGGGTTACACCGACAGTAAAGGCAGCGCCTCTTACAACCAGAACCTGTCCGAGCGTCGCGCCAATGCGGTTAAAGCGGCACTGGTACGTGCCGGTGTAGACCCATCGCGTATCGTTGCCCAGGGCTATGGCAAGGAATACCCGGTTGCTGACAACAGCAGCAACTCGGGCCGCGCTCAAAACCGCCGCGTTGAAGTGACCATCTCCAACGACAACCAGCCGGTTGCGCCACGCTCTTCGATCCAGTAAATCGATAAGCGTTAAATGAAAGCCCCGCCTGAGTGATCAGGCGGGGCTTTTTGTTGTATGGCTTTTCCCTCACCCCAGCCCTCTCCCGGGGGAGAGGGAGCTCTACCGACGTGTTCTCACATTCAGCGTCAGGCTCACAGATCGCCAAAAATCTGCAGCAGCCCGCAATCGGGAGAGCCGTGGTGAGAGCGCTTTTGCTCTTAAGGTTGCAGCTTCGGCGTTTCTTGCCCCATGCAATGCACGGCCTGTTTTTTGTTGTTGACCAACACCCCGGTCAGGCCTTTTTGTTCGGTATCAAACAGCACCACAATCCCGTCAATACACTGCGCCACTTGATTGGCCGGGGTCAGGGAGACTTTGTAGTCCTCGCCCGGCAAGGTCTTGAGCATGGTGAAGTCGTTGAGCAGCAACGCATCCTCAGGCTTGGCGAAGTGCAGGTAACCGTAGTACCACAGGCAGCCCACCGTACCGATGATGGTGCCGATGCCAGTGAGGATCAGGGGGATGGCGTTACGCTCTTCACTCATTGCGGGGTCTCTGTTTCGGGAGCTTTAGTGGGCGGGTAATTGGGGATCTCCCCCAGTCGCCGCACACCGTTGAAATATTTCGGGTCTTCAAGATAACGCAGCATCACTTGGCGCCAGGTCGGGTCACCAAACGTTTGCACGTGACCGCCCCGGGTCAGTTGCAACACCTTGGGCGGCGGCGCGGCCTGGTACAGGCGGATGCCGTTGGACAGCGGGACGATCGGGTCGTCCATGCTGTGAAAAATCAACACAGGCACGTCTTTCATGTCCGGCATGGCGTACACCGCACTGTCTGCGTCAGGCACCAACCACGACAGCGGCACTTGCAAGGGCCAGGTCAGCCAGGACGTGCTCAGGGCAAATTGCCCCACTTCGCGGTAACTGGCCGGTACACCATCAAGCACCACAGCCTTGAGACGGGTGCGCTGCTGCGGGTGCTGGCTCAGGTAATGAACGCCCATGGCCCCGCCCAGGCTTTGCCCCAGCACAATCAGCGGCTGCCCCTGCACGGCCGATTGTTGCTCTAACCAGTCAAAGGCGGCGTCGATGTCCTGATACACCGCTGGCAAGCCCGGTTTGCCCTGCGACAGGCCATAACCGCGATAATCGAGCATCAGCACTTGATAGCCCTGCTCGGGCAACCAGGCCACCGCGCCCAGGTGGTACGCCAGATTGCCGCCATTGCCATGCAGGTGCAGCACGGTGCCCTTGAGCGGCACGCCGGGCTTGGCCGGCAGCCACCAACCATGCAGTTGCGTGCCATCGGCGGCAGTGAGGTTGACGTCTTTGTAGGCAAGGCCCGCCGCCGTCGGGGTAATCGGCTGACCAGGTTCGGGGTAAAACAACAATGAGCTGCATCCGCTGAGGGCGAGCAGCAGGCAGAGTGCAGCCAGGGTTTTCATTGAATGGACCGCCTTGTCACAAAATATTGGAGTAGTCGGCTTCGATCCGGTCCAGGCTCAAGTGGTTGAGGAAGTTGGAGAAGCACATCCATGCCGACAAGGCGTTCATGTCGCGGAACTGGTCCGGCAGGTATTTAGGCGCAACCACTAATCCTTCATCGACCAACTGGCGCAAGGTGCGCATGTCTTCCAGCGTGGTCTTGCCACAGAACAGCAGCGGCACTTGTTCGAGCTTGCCCTTACGCACGGCCAACTGAATGTAGTTGTAAACCATGATGAAGCCTTTGAGGTAGGACAAGTCTTTGGTGAATGGCAGTCCATTTGGCACCGAGCCACGGAAAACCCGACTCGCGTTGCCGTAGCTTTCTGGCATCTCGAACCCCTGATCACGGAAGAACTGATACACCTGCATAAAGTCCGCGCCCTCTTCCACCATGTGAATGGCGCGGGTGCGGTTGGTCAGTTTGCGCAGCCGGCTCGGGTAGGAGGCAAAGGTGATGACTTCCATCAAAATCGCCAGCCCTTCCTGGGTCACGGTCGATGAGGGCGGGCCTTTGGACAGGAAGGTGCAAATCGGCTGGTTCTGGCCATTGAGCGTGGTGCCCACGTGCACCAACCCTTCGTGCACTTCGAGGGCGCGTACGTCGCGCTCGTTGAACATCGCATCGCTGCGGATCTTGATGTAGTCGGCGCCGGCCGCTGCGTCCGCAACGATACCGTCCGACTCAAACACCCGGATGGTTTCTTCGCACTCGCCAAAGACCTTGTTGAGCCGACTTTGCAGCAGGTTGACCGCATCTTTGGCGGTCAGGTTTTTGGCTTCGTCCTTGAGGTCGCCACGCCCGTCGATGTTGTCCAGGTAATCGGACATCATCAGGCCCAGATCGGCCAGCGTCGGATCACCGGCATGGAACGCGTCGGAAGCAGCGCCGTACAACTCTTGGGAAATCAGCCCGAAATCTTCAGTGCCGCGTGCTTCGAGCATGCGCACCACCATACGGTACTCTTTGCACATGCGCCGCATGATCTGCCCGACCGGGTTGAACTGCCCCAGTTGCCGGGTGATGTCACGCTCAATGTGCTGGAACTCTGACTTGACCGCACTGGAGTCAAAAGACAGCGGCCGGGACAAGTAATAGTCACGGCTGACCGCTGGCATCTCTTTGCCTTTGGCCTTTAAAAAACCCTGGCGGATGCTGTCATCCCACTTCACCGCATCCAGCACGCGGATCGGCGCCTGGGCCAGCACAATGCGGTCTGACAATGTGCGTATGGTGCGCTGGTAATCGTCCACCCGCGGCTCCTTGATTAAATACGGTTACTTGATCGCACGCTGATAGCGGGCCACTTCGACAAAGACGTCCGAATTGGCAGGATCATCGAGGTATGCAAAAACTGTAGCTGATGGGCTCTGGATCTGTACGCCTGAGCCTTCAGACGTTTCGACCGGCTCACCGTTCAAGGCCGACTGGCCTATCGCCTGCTTGATCTGGTCAAGGTCCAGGTCGTACACCACCAACTCGCCGTTGTCGTTCACCTCAAAACCATTGAGGGTGTAGCCACCGCCCAGCTTGGCGGGCAAATTGGCCGAGGCGTACCAGCGGCTGCCGTGGCGGGCAACGATAAAGGTGTAACGATCACGCGCCTTGGGTTCACCCTTGGGGTACACCACAGCTTCGTAGCGCGTCTTGTCGACGGCGCGGATATTCAGGTTGCGCGCCTCGCCCCAGGCATCCTTGCTGGTCCATTTTCCGAGCAGTTGTTTTGGCGCTGGCTGGGCCGCGATCGGTGCGTCTTTAAACGTCACCAGGCACCCGCTCAACATCAAAAATGACAATGCCACCAGCAATACGCGCCACACTTTCATGCCTGCATCCTTCTATAGAGCGGCCAGGGCTCATTGAGTAGGGCCTGATATTCCATCCGACTGACAATCGCCGTCAACCGTTGGTATGCCTTATCACTGACTGTGGGAGCGGGCTTGCTCGCGATGCAAGCGCCCTGGTCTACCTGCCACAAGGCGTTGATGCCATCGCGAGCAAGCCCGCTCCCACACAAAGATCCAGCTCAGCGTTCTGCAGGCAATAAAAAACCGCCTTGAATCGGCGGTTTTTTATTCAGCATCGTTACGCTTGTGGGCGCATGTGCGGGAACAGGATCACGTCGCGAATCGACGGGGAGTTGGTCAACAGCATCACCAGACGGTCGATACCGATACCTTCACCCGCCGTTGGCGGCATGCCGTATTCCAGTGCACGCACGAAGTCGGCGTCGTAGTGCATGGCTTCGTCGTCACCGGCGTCTTTGTCCGCCACCTGCGCCATGAAACGCTCGGCTTGGTCTTCCGCGTCGTTCAACTCGGAGTAGGCGTTGGCGATTTCACGACCACCGATAAACAGCTCAAAGCGGTCGGTCACGTTCGGGTTGTCGTCGTTACGACGGGCCAGCGGCGACACTTCAAACGGGTACTGGGTGATGAAGTGCGGCTGTTCCAGCTTGTGCTCGACCAGCTCTTCGAAAATCATCACTTGCAGCTTGCCCAGACCTTCGAAGCCCAGCACCTTGGCACCGGCTTTCTTGGCGATTTCACGCGCCTTGTCGATGTCGTTCAGGTCTGCAGCGGTCAGCTCAGGGTTGTACTTGAGGATCGAGTCGAAGACCGACAGACGCACAAACGGCTCGCCGAAGTGGAACACCTTGTCGCCGTAAGGCACGTCGGTGCTGCCCAGCACCAGCTGTGCCAGTTCACGGAACAGCTCTTCGGTGAGGTCCATGTTGTCTTCGTAGTCGGCGTACGCCTGGTAGAACTCAAGCATGGTGAATTCTGGGTTGTGACGGGTCGACACGCCTTCGTTACGGAAGTTACGGTTGATCTCGAACACTTTTTCGAAGCCGCCCACCACCAGACGCTTGAGGTACAGCTCAGGCGCGATACGCAGGAACATTTCCATGTCCAGCGCGTTGTGGTGAGTTTCGAAAGGCTTGGCTGCCGCGCCGCCCGGAATGGTTTGCAGCATCGGCGTTTCAACTTCAAGGAAGTCACGCGCCATCAGGAAGCTGCGGATGTGCGCGATCACTTGCGAACGCACACGGAAGGTGTGGCGCACGTCTTCGTTAACGATCAGGTCAACGTAACGCTGGCGATAGCGCTGCTCGGTGTCAGTCAGACCGTGGTGCTTGTCTGGCAGCGGGCGCAGGGATTTGGTCAGCAGACGCACGTTGGTCATTTCAACGTACAGGTCGCCTTTGCCGGAACGGGCCAGGGTACCTTCAGCGGCGATGATGTCGCCCAGGTCCCAGGTTTTCACGGCGGCCAGGGTTTCTTCTGGCAGGGTTTTACGGTTGACGTAGACCTGGATGCGACCGGTCATGTCCTGGATCACCATGAACGCGCCACGGTTAAGCATGATGCGACCCGCAACCTTGACCGGAATAGCTGCTTCAGCCAGCTCTTCCTTGGTCTTGTCGGCGTACTGCTTCTGCAAATCAGCGCAGTAGTTTTCACGACGAAAATCATTCGGGAAGGCGTTGCCTTTAGCGCGCTCGGCTGCAAGTTTTTCCTTGCGCAGGGCGATCAGGGCGTTTTCTTCCTGTTGCAGGTCTTGGGGGTCGAGTTGTTGGTCGCTCATGTCTTAAAAATTCCATCACAGGTTCGTTGCCCCTGCCCTGCGGCAGGGGTTGGCGGGCCTTTAGCGCGCCTTGAGGCATCGCATTGGCTGCGCACTTACGGTTATTGCGCGACTTACAGCCCTTGTTTCAGGCTGGCTACCAGGTATTCGTCGATATCGCCGTCGAGCACTTTGTCGCAATCGCTGCGCTCGATGTTGGTACGCAAATCCTTGATACGCGAAGCGTCGAGTACGTACGAGCGGATCTGGTGGCCCCAGCCGATGTCACTCTTGGTGTCTTCCAGGGCTTGGGACGCCGCGCTGCGCTTCTGCATTTCTTGCTCATAAAGACGGGCCCGCAACATTTTCATGGCGGTGTCTTTGTTCGCATGCTGGGAACGTTCGTTCTGGCAGCTCACCACGGTGTTGGTCGGTACGTGGGTAATCCGCACGGCCGAGTCGGTGGTGTTTACGTGCTGACCACCCGCACCGGAGGAACGATAGGTATCGATCCGCAGGTCAGACGGGTTGATGTCGATTTCGATGTTGTCGTCGATTTCCGGCGAAACGAAAACAGCCGAGAACGAGGTGTGACGACGGTTGCCCGAGTCGTAAGGGCTTTTACGCACCAGACGATGGACGCCAATCTCGGTACGCAGCCAGCCAAAGGCGTATTCACCCTTGATATGCACGGTTGCGCCTTTGATCCCGGCGACTTCACCGGCAGACAGTTCCATGATGGTGGCATCGAAGCCGCGCTTGTCGGCCCAACGCAGATACATCCGCAACAGGATATTGGCCCAGTCTTGCGCTTCGGTACCACCGGAGCCTGCCTGAATGTCCAGGTAAGCGTTATTGGCGTCCATCTCACCGCTGAACATGCGGCGGAATTCGAGTTTTTCAAGGGCTTCGCGCAGACGCTCGACTTCAGCGGCAACGTCATCGACAGCGGCCTGGTCTTCTTCTTCGGCAGACATCAACAGCAGGTCTTTGGCGTCGGCCAGACCTGTGTGCATCTCATCCAGGGTTTCGACGATCTGAGCCAGTTGGGCGCGTTCGCGGCCTAACTCCTGGGCGTACGTCGGGTTGTTCCAGACACTAGGATCTTCAAGCTCGCGATTGACTTCGATCAGACGCTCATGCTTTTGATCGTAGTCAAAGATACCCCCGAATAGTTTCGGAGCGCTCTGACAGGTCCTTGATGCTGTTAAGGATCGGGTTGATTTCCATGGCTGGCGGCACTCGTAGGCGATTTTTACAAAGCCGGGGAGTATACCGCAAACATGGGTTGGCAGCAGCCCGCCTGGCGGGGGCAGTTCACTTTGTAGGAGCTGCCGAAGGCTGCGATTTTTTGCCTTTAAATATCAAAAGATCGCGAGGCAAGCTCGCTCCTACAGAGTTTTGGGATGGCTTTTTGACGCATTCCGTCAGCAATTTCCTCTTCCCAATGCAGGGCACTTCCTAGTTGCTGTTATGCGCCTAGCAGATGGTGCACTCGGTCGAAATGGCCCGTGCGGTGGTGGATTCATTGCTGGACAACGCTGAGTAACAACCCCCCTCATGTAAGCAAAACCTACCCTGTAGGAGCGAGCTTGTCTCGCGATCTTTTGCCTTTAAAGATCAAAAGTTCGCGAGACAAGGTGGGATGGGTTACTCGATCCCGACCTGGTTACGTCCGTTGTGCTTGGCCAGGTACAGGCCTTTGTCCGCCGCGGAGATCAATTGGCGTGAGCTGCCGTTTTGTTGCGGGGTGAGGGTCGCCAGGCCAATGCTGATGGTCAGGCTGCGGCCTTCGCTGGGCTGGATGTGCGGGATTTTCAGGGCTTCTACGGCCTGGCGCAGTTTCTCTGCCACCAGTCGTGCTCCGCCCTGGGAGGTGTTGGGCAAGACGATGGCGAATTCTTCACCGCCGTAACGCGCCGGCAGGTCAGACGGGCGACTGCTAGCATCACGAATGGTCGCGGCCACTTTGCGCAGCGCTTCGTCGCCGTCCAGATGGCCGAAGGTGTCGTTGAAGGACTTGAAGTAGTCAACGTCGATCATCAACAACGACAGCTGGGTCTGCTCCCGCAAGGCGCGGCGCCACTCCAGCTCGAGGTATTCGTCAAAGTGCCGACGGTTCGACAGCCCGGTCAGGCCGTCCGAGTTCATCAACCGTTGCAGCACCAGGTTGGTGTCGAGCAGTTGCTGCTGACTCACACGCAGCGCACGGTAGGCCGCGTCACGCTGCAACAGGGTCATGTAGGAGCGCGAGTGATAGCGAATGCGCGCCACCAGCTCGATGTTATCGGGCAATTTGACCAGGTAATCATTGGCCCCCGCCGAAAACGCCGCGCTTTTGATCAGCGGGTCTTCTTTGGTGGACAGCACGATGATCGGGATATTCTGGGTCGCCGGGTGATTGCGGTATTCACGCACCAGGGTCAGACCGTCCAGCCCCGGCATGACAAGGTCCTGCAAAATCACGGTCGGTTTGATGCGGATGGCTTGCGCAATCGCCTGATGCGGGTCTGCACAGAAGTGGAAATCAATGTTCTGCTCTAGCGCCAAACCCCGGCGCACGGCTTCGCCGATCATCGCCTGATCGTCTACCAGCAGCACCATGGCGGCGTTTTCGTCTGTTTTAACGTCGTCCAACTGTAAATCGCTCATGCGCGTTCACCTGAATTACTGCCTTCAAGCCAGTCCTGCGGGATTTTGTCGATCATTTGGCAAATATCTCCAGCAAACGTGGCGCAATCTTGTCCAAAGGACGGATCTCAACCGCGGCATCAATGGCCGCAGCTGCTTTAGGCATGCCGTACACCGAACTGCTGTGTTGGTCTTGCGCAATGGTGAGGAAGCCTTGTTGGCGCATGAGTTTAAGCCCCTGAGCCCCATCGCGTCCCATGCCGGTTAATAACACCCCCACGGCATCTCCCTTCCAGTACCTTGCAACACTTTCAAAAAACACATCAATCGAGGGGCGGTAGATCTCGTTTACCGGTTCTGCCGTGTAGGCCAAGGTACCGTTTTTCAACAACCGTATGTGGTGGTTAGTGCCCGCCAGCAATACCGTCCCCGGCTGTGGCACTTCGCCTTCCCGGGCCAAACGTACGTCCAGCCCGCACGAGCCGCTCAACCACTCCGCCATGCCCGCCGCAAACACTTGGTCTACGTGTTGCACCAGGACGATAGGCACCTGGAAATCTCGCGGTAGCCCCTTGAGCAAACTTTCCAGCGCCGCCGGGCCGCCCGCAGACGAGCCAATCACCACCAGCCCGCCCTGCAAGCCCAATGCCCGCGGCTGCGCCGACACCGGGCGCACCCGCTTGTCACTCTGCCCCATCAACCAGCCCACGTTGAGGATCTTGCGCAATAACGGCGCTGCCGCTTCTTTGGCGTTGCCTGCACCCAACGCGGGTGTGTCCACCACATCCAGCGCACCAAAGCCCATGGCCTCAAACACGCGGTGTACGTTCTGCTCCCGGTCAACGGTCACAATCACGATGGCACAGGGCGTTTCAGCCATGATCCGTCGCGTCGCCTGCACCCCGTCCATGACCGGCATGATCAGGTCCATCAAAATCAGGTCCGGGGTGAACTCAGCACACTTTTGCACCGCTTCGGCACCATTGCGAGCGACCCAGACCACCTCATGGCTCGGCTCAAAGGCCAACGCCCGACGCAATGCTTCAACCGCCAAAGGCATGTCGTTGACGATGGCGATTTTCATGTTTGGGCTCCCCCGATGAGTTCAACCACGGCATCAAGCAAGGCGTCGTCATGGAAGCTGGCTTTGGCTAGATAATAGTCGGCTCCCGCATCCAGGCCACGTCGTCGGTCTTCTTCGCGGTCTTTATAGGACACGACCATAACCGGCATGGATTGCAGGCGGTTGTCACGGCGCAACAGGGTGACCAGCTCGATGCCATCCATGCGCGGCATGTCGATGTCGGTAATCAACAGATCGAAATGCTCGGCACGCAGGGCGTTCCAGCCGTCCATGCCGTCAACCGCAACGGCCACTTCATAACCCCGATTAATCAGCAATTTGCGCTGCAATTCACGTACGGTCAGTGAGTCGTCTACCACCAGAATGCGTTTGCGGGTCAATTCTGCGGTGTGCCGATTGCGCCGATCAATACGCTCCAGACGCCCGGTGTTGAGCAACTTATCGACCGAACGCAGCATATCTTCAACATCGACAATCAGCACTGGCGAGCCATCGTCCAGCAGCGCACCGGCCGAGATGTCCTGCACCTTGCCCAAGCGCGGATCGAGCGGCAAAACCACCAGGGTCCGCTCACCGATAAAGCGCTCGACCGCGACGCCATACACGGCGTCGCGCTCACGGATGACCACCACTTTGAGGGTTTCGTCATCGCTTTGGCTGGGCGGGCGCTGGAGCAACTGGCTGGCGGCCACCAGACCAACGTGCCGGCCTTCGTGCCAAAAGTGCTGACGCCCCTCGACTTGCACGATGTCATCCGGCAACAGGTCGCGCATACGCTCGATGTGCGCCAGCGGGAAGGCGTAGGCCTCGTCGGCCACTTCAACCACCAGGCTGCGCACCACCGACAAGGTTAGCGGCACTTCCAGCAGGAACCGGCTGCCCTGCCCTGCGGTTTGCTCCAGCACGATGGCACCGCGCAACAGGCGCACCATGTGTTGCACCGCATCCAGCCCGACGCCGCGCCCGGAGACTTCAGTCACCGTATCGCGCAGGCTGAACCCCGGCAGAAAGAGGAAGGTCAGGAGTTCTTCTTCGCTCAGTTGCGCCACCGTATCGGCGGTGGATAACTGGCGCTCGACGATGCTGCGACGCAAGCGTTCGAGGTCGACACCGGCGCCATCGTCGCTCAGTTCGACGGCCAGCAACCCGGCCTGATGCGACACCCGCAAGCGGATCGTGCCTTCCGGCTGTTTGCCCGCCAGCAAGCGTTGCTCGGGCGATTCAATCCCGTGGTCGACGGCGTTGCGCAGCAAGTGGGTGAGCGGCGCTTCGAGTTTTTCGAGGACATCGCGGTCAACCTGGGTTTTCTCGCCTTCGATTTCCAGGCGAATCTGCTTGCCCAACGCTCGACCCAAATCACGGACCATGCGCTCCTGGCCCACCAGCACATCGGCGAACGGGCGCATGCGACAGGCCAGCGCGGTGTCATAGAGCAATTGCGCGCGCTGGCTGGTCTGCCAGCCGAATTCGTCGAGTTCGGCGGTCTGCTCGCTGAGCAAATGCTGCGACTCGGAGAGCACGCGCCGGGCCTCGTTCAGGGCCTCTTCAACCT
Source organism: Pseudomonas sp. FSL R10-1350 (assembly GCF_009600525.1). Classification (NCBI taxonomy): domain Bacteria; kingdom Pseudomonadati; phylum Pseudomonadota; class Gammaproteobacteria; order Pseudomonadales; family Pseudomonadaceae; genus Pseudomonas; species Pseudomonas sp. FSL R10-1350. Next base: position 239 of record NZ_WIVR01000045.1, on the reverse strand, counting down.
CGTGCGTCAGGCCCACCACTTTGAGCTGCTCGTTAAGGGTATCCAGCGCCCGCAGGCTGGTGCTCTGCATGCGTTTAAGCCGATGCAGCGCCATCAGATACGGCTTGAGACGCTGGGTTTCGACCAGCGATTTACTCGACAGGTCGAGCAGGCTGTTGAGGCGCTCGGCGGTGACGCGCAACACCCGTTCGCCGCTTTCTGTCAGGCGCTGAGGCCGACGCGCAGGTTCGGGGGCCGGC
>NZ_WIVR01000044.1:0-45221 GCF_009600525.1 Pseudomonas sp. FSL R10-1350 | reverse complement strand
GTGCTGGAGCCGCTGCTGACCCGCATCCAACTGCAAGGCAGCGACCTGGAACACACCCTGACCCAGCGCCTTGCCGCGCCCGGCGTGACGCGTCGCGAGATCCGTGAAGACGGCCTGGTTGGCACCTTGTTTGAGCCTGCAGGCGCAGGCCCGCACCCGGCCGTGATGGTGCTCAATGGTTCTGGCGGCGGGATCAACGAAGCCCGCGCCGCGCTGTATGCCTCGCGCGGCTACAGCGCCTTGGCGCTGGGTTACTTCAAGGCGCCGGGCCTGTCGGATTACATCTCCAATACGCCGCTGGAGTACTTCAAGCAGGGCTTGGCCTGGATGCGCCGTGAACTGGCCCCGGCCCATGACTTTATCGCCCTCAGCGGACAGTCGCGCGGCGGTGAACTGGTGCTCTTGCTGGGCAGCCTGTTCCCGGACTCGGTGGGCGCTGTGATCGGTTACGTGCCCAGTGCGCTGGTGCATGGCGGGCAAGCAGCGGCAGACCCGGCCGTTGGCCGCGATGGCCCGGCCTGGCTGTTAAACGGGCAGCCTTTGGTGCATCTGTGGAACCACAATCGGCATGCCTCATGGGCCGCCCGCGATGCCGGGCAGCGCAATGCCGTGTCTATGAATACCGCGCTGCAAGACGAAGAGGCCGTGGAGCGGGCACGGATCGCCGTTGAGCACATTCGCGGGCCGGTGCTGTTGCTCACCGCAGGCGACGATGCCGCCTGGCCATCCAGCCATTTCGGGCAGATGGTCAGCCAGCGCCTTGCCCGGTTCGAACACCCGTGGCCGGTGGCTCAGCACGATTACCCGCAGGCCGGGCACAGCATTTTGCTGCCGTACATTCCCGCCACCTACAGCGACGACGGCGAACCTTCAGCCAATGCCCAGGCCAATGAGCAATCGTGGCAGGCCGTCAGGGATTTTCTGCATAACGCCGTGGCGGCACGCCGGGCGCAATCCAAGGAGTTGCAATGAACAGTTCTGCCACACCCGATCTGTTGGATCGGTTGTTACTCACCGCCGGTGGCCCGGTGCAACAGTTGCGTCAGGCCAGGGGCAAAGTGGTCAGCGCCACGCAAGGCAGTTATGAGGCGTTGTTCGATGCCGACTTGCCCGGCAACCTCAGCCTGGAAGAGCGTTTGCTGGTGGCCTGGTATGCCTGCCGATTGACCCCGCATGCACCCTTGGCCGCGCATTACCGCGAACCGCTGCACCTGTTGGCGACCGACCCGCAAACCCTGGCGGCTGTCGAGCAGGACACATTGACCCAACTGCAATCGCCGCGCTTGCAGGCGGTGCTGGGCTTTACCCGCACGTTGGTGCGCAATCCGGTTGAGGGTGACCGTGAGGCGCTTAATGCATTGCTGGCCGCAGGCCTTGAGACCATCGACGTGGTCACGTTGGGGCAGTTGATTGCCTTTATTTCCTACCAAGTGCGCCTGGCGGCGGGCCTTAGCGCACTGCAAGCACTGGAGCCTGCGCAATGAGCGAGTCACTGGATATTCAAGGCTTCACCAACCGCACCTTGGGCTGGAAGGCCTGGCTGCCGACCCTTGATCCGGCGCAGGCCAGCCCCGCGCAGCAGGCGGTGCTGGAAGAGAGTCACCCGCAGGCGAAAGTGTCGCAGTACTACCTGACGCTCATCCACCAGCCTGAGGTGCTACGTCAGCGTTCGTTGGCCTTCAACGCGATCATGTATGCGCCGGGCGGTTTGTCCCGTGCCGAGCGCGAACTGGCCAGCGCCGTGGTGTCGCGAATCAACCAGTGTGTGTTTTGCGCCTCGGTGCATGCCCAACGGTTCGAACAACTGGCCAAGCGCAACGACGCCATCGCCCAGGTGTTTGCCGACCCGCACACGGCGGGCACCACGCCACGGGAACAGGCGATTGTGCAGTTCGCCATTGACCTGACCCTGACCCCCGGTGAGTTACCGCCCGAGCGGCTATTGGCATTGCGCGAACAGGGCCTGAATGACGGTGAAATACTCGACTTGATCCACGCTATCGCCATTTTTGCCTGGGCCAATCGCTTGATGCTCAACCTGGGCGAACCGGTCTGGCCTTGATTGATCATTGGTTAGACCGTTTATTTCTTTCAGGTCTTTAGATATTCCTCGAACGAATATCTATTGCGTCGGTATCGCTGTAACAGCAGACAGATTATGCAGTTGCAACAGGTATTTACCTGCAATGGCAGCGTTAAAGGCTGTATTGCTTGGGTAAACAGGCGGTGCAACGGCTATTTCTGCTGCTCGGCCGTCACCTTGCGCGTGCCTCGGGGCGCTCTAAAATCGAACCCAGAATTTCTACATGACTGTCGATTACGGAGTTTCGAACATGATGAACGCCATGCAAATGCCAATGAACACCTCCATGCCAATGATGCCGATGATGGGCATGCCGATGATGATGGCCACCATGAAGTGCGAAATGACCGACAAGGGCATGAAGTGCACCATGAAGCCAGCTGCGGGCATGGACATGGCGATGTTCAAAAACAACGCTGAAATGATGGCGATGATGATGAACTGCGGCATGCCGATGATGATGCAGTGCGCCAACATGTCGATGATGTGCATGTCTGAAGACGGCATGGCGATGATGAACAGTATGTCGAGCATGAACATGCCGATGATGATGCCAATGGGCATGCCGATGCCGATGATGAAATGCATCATGGAATGCAAAATGGAAGCAGATGGCATGACCTGCATGATGATGCCGATGCCCGGCATGAGCATGGACATGATGAACAACTGCTGCATGCTGATGATGAAAATGATGAACGACTGCGCCATGCCGATGATGATGAGCTGCAACGGCATGCCAATGATGTGCTGCACCTGCTAACCCATCAACCCGTAACACCCCGCCCGTAGCAGTTGCCGAGCACCGCGAGGCTACGTCCGGCGACGCAGTCGTCGTAAATGGTCCAGAACGTCAGGCTTTGCAATCGCTGCGCAATTGGACGCAGCCTCGCCAAGCTCGTCAGCTGCTACGGGTGGTGCAAGCCTGTGAAAAACCCGGACGTTCCCCGTCCGGGTTTTTTGCATTTAATCCAGGCGTTCGGGGTAGGTGATCACCAGAAACGCCACGGCCTCGCTGTCTGCCGGGTTGCGATAGCGGTGGGGCTGGTCGGCATAGAACAGGATCGAGTCCCCGGTCGAGAGTAAATAACGTTCTTCGTTAACGCTGACTTCCACCACCCCCTGGGCCACCACCAGGTTCTCCTGAATGCCGGGGCCATGGCCCTCGGACACTTCTTCGCCCAACGGCTTGAGGCGAATCTCGTAAAACTCGGACTGGCGCGCCCTGTCGTAGGGGAACAACGCCCGGCTGGTGAACGCACCACTGGCACTGACCAGTCGCTTGCTCTGTTGCGCCGGCAGCAGCTCGACCCCTTCAAACGCGCGGTTTTCCAGAAACGCGGCCACCGAAACTTTCAGCCCCTTGGCAATTTTGCACAGCACCTTGATCGACGGCACGCTGCGCCCGGACTCAATCTGCGCCAGCATCGCCCGACTCACGCCGCTGGCGCGGGCCAGTGCATCCAGTGACAAATAGCGCTTGCTGCGCAGGCGTTGCAGGTTGAGGGCGACGCATTGGCCAATGGCGTCATCGTCGCCGTTATTACAGTCTTTGGCGGGGGGAGGGAGTTCGGGCAGATCGGGAACGGTGTGCAGGTAATTCATCCACGTTACGCCCGGCGGGTATCGCTGGACGAACTCACCGGCGGGGCAAAAAACACGGCGATCCCGGCTCGTGCTGCGTACGCAGTCCACATCAGCTCAGCCGCCGCACGTGCCTGACGGCGTTTTCGATAAAGGGCGAAATCAATCACATTGGCAGATACGGACATGGTCAGATCCTTGGGCAGTGGCAACTCAATGGCTCCACAGTAATCCGTTGTTCTTATTTCTATAAATACTGAATTTTCATTTGTTAATTCGATTTTGGACTTAGCGTGTCCACCCTGTTCAGGCAAAAAACCTCTGTAGGAGCGAGCTTGCCTCGCGATCTTTTGATCTTTTAAAAGATCGCAAGACAAGATGAGTTTTTACCTAAGCTAATTCTAAAAAGGTATTGGATGGAGATTTTTAAGATCGTTTAGCTTTAATGAAACGCAGGGCAGTTGCATCGCCCGCGATCTTCATTGATTCACATGGGAGTGAAGCATGCCGCATACAAGGGATATCACCGCCTTGCCAGTCCTCGACTTGTCGCTGCTTGAAGGCACCGTGGCGCAGCGTCAGGGCTTTTTTGAGGAGTTGCGTAACGCGGCACGGGACGTTGGCTTTTTCTATTTGACCGGGCACGGCATCGACAGCGAGTTGTTGAGCCAGGTGCAACAGCATTCACGGCAATTTTTCGCCTTGCCCGACGCCGATAAAGCGGCCGTCGGGATGATCAACTCCCCGCACTTTCGCGGCTACAACCGCGCCGCTTCCGAGATCACCCGTGGCAAGCCCGATCTGCGCGAGCAGTTCGACCTTGGCGCTGAACGGGCGGTGCTGCCCACTGACCCGAACAGCCCGTTCTGGGCACGTCTGCAAGGCCCCAACCAGTGGCCCGAAGCGCTGCCCGAGCTGAAACCCTTGCTGCTGGAATGGCAGCAGGCGATGACCGCCATGTCCTTGCGTTTATTGCGCGCGTTTGCCCAGGCGCTGTCGCTGCCCGAGCACGCCTTTGATCAGTTGTACGGCGACACACCCAATGAGCACATCAAGTTGATTCGCTATCCGGGCCAGGCGGCAGATGCCAGCAACCAAGGGGTTGGCGCACACAAGGATTCAGGTTTTCTGAGCTTTCTGTTGCAGGACCAGCAGGCGGGTTTGCAGGTCGAGGTTGAAGAGGGGCGCTGGATTGACGCACTGCCGCGCGCCAACACCCTGGTGGTGAACATTGGCGAGTTGCTCGAGCTGGCGACTAATGGCTATCTGCGCGCCACCGTGCACCGTGTGGTGTCACCGGCCCAGGGCAGCGAGCGCTTGTCGATCGCGTTCTTCCTGGGTGCCCGACTGGATGCCGTGGTGCCGCTGTATCCATTGCCTGCGGCGCTGTTGCGCGAGGCCCGAGGACCTGCCAGCGACCCGGACAACCCGTTGTTTCGGGATGTGGGCTGGAACTACCTCAAGGGTCGCCTGCGTTCGCACCCCGATGTCGCACAGCGTTATTACGCCGATGCACTGATTCCCGACGCGCTGAGCGCTTGAGTTCCTCACCCGATCAAGGATTTTGACCATGTTCAAACAAACAGGATTGACCCTGGCGGTGCTCGGCGGCTTGCTGACGTCTTACGATGCATTGGCGCTGGAAACCCTGCGAATAGCAGCAGACCCGGTGCCCCATGCGCAGATTCTGGAATACGTGCGCAAGATCGACCCGGAACTGAAGATCAAGGTGATCGAACTTACCAGCGGCATCAACGCCAACGAGCTGTTGGCCCACGGTGATGTCGATGCCAACTACACACAGCACTTGCCGTATTTGAAGTCGCAGGAGCTGGCCTTAGGGCAAAAATTTGCCGTGGCCGCGACCGTGCATATCGAGCCGCTGGGCATTTATTCCCAACGCCATAAAAGCTTCGCCGATGTGCCGGTCAAGGGCACCGTCGCCGTGCCCAATAACGTGACCAACCTCAGCCGTGCCCTGTATCTGTTGCAAGACAACGGCCTGATCAAGCTCAAGCCCGGCTTCAACGACCCCGCCGCAGAGCAGGCAACCCCCAAGGACATCGCCGAAAATCCCAAACAACTGAAAATCCTCGAAGTCGAGTCGGCGCAGATCCCACGGGCGCTGGGCGACCTTGATCTGGCGGTGATCAATGGCAACTACGCGCTGGAAGCCGGGCTGGTGCCGGCCAAGGACGCCTTGGGGCTCGAAAAGGTCGAGCACAACCCTTACGCCAACATTCTGGTGACCACGCCCAAGCTGCTGGATGACCCGCGCATCAAGCGCCTGGCCAAGGACCTGACGTCGCCAGAGGTGGCTAAGTTTATTACCGATTCCTACACCGGCTCGGTGTTGCCCGTGACCCAGGTGGGTGCCCAACCATGATCAGCATCGAGCAGTTGAGCAAGACGTACATACCGGGGCAGGCGCCTTCACTGGATCAAGTGTCATTGTGCATTCCAGACGGTGCCATCTACGGGATTCTTGGGCGTAGCGGGGCGGGTAAATCGACGCTGCTGCGCTGTCTCAACCTGCTCGAACGGCCCAGTGCCGGGCGTATTGTGCTGGACGGTGCAGACCTGACAGCGCTGTCAGATCGCGAACTGCGCCTGCAACGCCAACGCATCGGCATGATCTTTCAGGGCTTCAACCTGCTGCACTCGCGTAATGTTTTTGACAACATCGCCGTGCCTCTGGAAATTGCCAGGGTCAGTAAAGCGCAGCGTCAGGCGCGGGTGCTGGAGTTGTTGGAGCTGGTGGGCCTGAGTGACAAGGCGCTGGCGTTCCCGTCGCAGTTGTCCGGCGGGCAGAAACAGCGGGTGGGCATCGCCCGGGCCTTGGCTGCGCGGCCTGCCTACCTGCTTTCGGATGAAGCAACCAGTGCCCTCGACCCGGAAACCACAGCCTCGATTCTTGAACTGCTGCGCGACATTAATCGCCAGTTGGGGCTGACCATCGTCCTGATCACCCACGAGCTGGACGTGGTCAAGTCTATATGTGACCACGCCGCCTCACTGGCCAATGGTCGTCTGGTCGAGGCGGGGCCGATTGCTCAGCTGTTGGCAAACCCCGACTCTGCACTCGGTCGCTCCTTGTTACCGGGCTACAGCACTGCGCTGGGCAGTGACGCGCAGGTACTGGAACTGAGCTTTTTCGACTCGCTGCTGGCCACGCCAGTGCTCAGCGAATTGACTCGCCAGCACGGTGTCGCAGTGGACTTGCTGGCCCAAGGAGTTGAGTCGGTTGGCGGGCAAAACGTGGGCCGTTTGCGTGTGGCCTTGCGTCAGCCGGGCAGCGAACTGAAGTTGACCCAGGTCGTGGACTTTCTTAAACAGCGCGGCGTAAGGGTAGAACGCACATGAACCGAACCATCGATTGGAACGAGATTCTGCAACTGGTGTTCAATGCCACCGGAGAGACCCTGTACATGGTGCTGCTGGCGGGGCTGTTTACCCTGCTGATCGGTCTGCCTTTGGGGGTATTGCTGTTTATCAGTCGCAGTGGCGGCATTTATCCGATGCCGCAATTGCATAAAAGCCTGGGCGGGCTGGTCAACCTCGGGCGTTCATTGCCGTTCGTGGTCATGCTCATCGCCTTGATTCCGCTGACCCGGCTTATTGTCGGCACCACGTTGGGCAGCACGGCGGCGGTGGTGCCCATCACCATTGGCGCGTTCCCGTTCTTTGCGCGAATTGTCGAAAACGCCCTGGACGAAGTCGACAAGGGCCGTATCGAAGCGATCCTCGCCATGGGCGGTGATCTGCGTGACGTGATCTTTAAAGTGCTGCTGCCCGAAGCCTTGCCGGCGTTAGTGGCGGGCGTGACCTTGACCCTGGTCATGCTGATTGGCTTTTCATCCATGGCCGGGGTTATTGGCGGCGGCGGGCTGGGTGATTTGGCCATTCGCTACGGCTATCAACGCTTCAACAACCAGGTGATGGTGGTCACCGTCATCGTGCTGGTAGTTCTGGTGCAGAGCGTGCAAAGCCTGGGCGACCGGATGGTGCGTTCGTTGGCACATCGGCGTTGACGTGTGGTGCCTGGCGAATGCAGGCATTCACCCTTCACGGGTGAAGTCAGCATTGTTCTGATAATCGATACCTGTGCAGGTATGATCGGCCCGGTACATGCGGCTGTTCGTTAACCTGACCAGATGGATCGAATCGTGATTGAGCGTCGTCAATTCAGTGCAGGCCTGAAAGGCAAGAACCTGCGCTATCTAACCGAAAACCCGGATCTGGACCGGCCAACGGTGCGCGTGGGTTTTGTCCTGCTTGAGCACTTTTCTCTGCCAGCGTTTACCCAGGCGCTGGATGCGCTGATCACCGCCAACTTGTTGCGCCCAGGGTTGTTTGCCACCCAGACTTTCGGCCTGGCGCAAGGCGAGGTGGTCAGTGACCTGGGGCTGGTGATCCGGCCCGATTCGCAGCTTGATGTGTCGCAGCTCTACGCGCTGGATGTGCTGGTGGTGTGTGGCGGCTACCGCACTGAACTGAACAGCGATGAGGCATTTACCCACGTGCTCAAAACCGCTGCGCACCAGGGCATCACCCTGGCCGGGTTGTGGAATGGCGCCTGGTTTCTCGGCAGTGCGGGGTTGCTGGAGGGCTATCGGTGTGCGATTCACCCTGAGCATCGCCCGGCGTTGGCCGAAGTGTCCAAAACGGCGCATGTGACCAGCGAGCCTTTTGTGATTGACCGCGACCGGCTCACGGCCTCCAGCCCCTCGGGGGCGATTCAGATGGCCCTTGCGTGGATCAAGAGCCTGCATGACAAAGCGCTGGTCGAAGGGGTCGAGGACATTCTGGCGTTTGAAGAGTCGCGTTATCGACGTATCAAACCCGCCGAAAAAATCAGCGTCAGCGCGCCCTTGCGCGAGGTGTTGAAACTGATGGATGCCAACCTTGAAGAGCCGCTGGAACTGGAACAGTTGGCGGTGTACGCAGGCCGCTCGCGTCGCCAGCTTGAGCGATTGTTCAAGGAACAGCTGGGCACCACGCCACAGCGTTATTACATGGAACTGCGCATTACCGAAGCGCGCCGCTTGCTGCAACACACCGAACTGTCCCAGGTTGATGTGCTGGTGGCGTGCGGATTTGTCTCGCCCAGTCATTTCAGCAAATGCTACAGCGCCTACTTTGGCTATCGGCCGTCCAAGGAAAAACGCTTGGTTAAATAGCGGTTGGGCGATGATTTAAAGACCGCGAGCACGCCCGCTCCAGGTTTTCGCGGGCATGCATTAGCGGTTCAGGATGGCTGTGCTATACACAGTGGTCAGAAATTTAGAACTTGCAGTCAGGAAGACGAAAGCGATGACACTGAGGCTAGTTGCGGCTAAGCAGATGTTCAGAATGATGTGCATTGCCTGGCCTTTAATGGGCGTTTACACGACGGCAAATGCCGACGATTCTCAGGGCAAATCCAGGGCTGATAAAGATGAATGGCTGGTATTGGTCAGCCCTTTTGTCTGGGCTCCGGCCATGAATGGTCAGGTCGCGTTGGGCGGGGTTGATGCCAAGGCGGATGTTGGCTTTCGCGAGATTTTCAATAATCTCAACCGGGTCTTTATGGGCAACCTGGAAGTCACCAACCGCAAACTGGGCTTTTACCTGGACGGGGTCTACGCCAAGACCAGCCAGTCCGAGCGTGCCTACGGCCAGAAAATCGGCCTGGACATCACTCAGAGCACCCTGGCCGGGGGCGTGTATTACCGGGTGTATGAATACGCTTTAGGCGGCAACAATGTGTTTGGCGAGCCACGTAGCTGGCGGGTCGAGCCCACGGCGGGGCTGCGCTGGACCAAGCTGTCGACCAAGGTCGAGATCGATCCGGTGGGCTACAGCACCAAGAAAAAATCCGAGTGGACCGACCCGTTTGTAGGGCTGCGCATGCAGGCCGATCTGACCGATCGCTGGACGCTGTCTGGCGCGGCGGACACCGGCGGGTTTGATACTTCATCGAAAAAAACCTACAACGCCCAGGCTTACCTCGGCTACCGCCTGTACCTGTTCGAAAACCCGACGATTGTGCGGGTCGGTTATCGGGTGCTGGCGCAGGAATACAAAAGCCGGGATTTTACCGGCAACACCTTTAAATACGATGTGACTCAGCGCGGCCCGGTGTTGGGCTTGTCCATGCGTTTCTAATCTGTTTTTGCAAGGATCAACGGAATGAAAAAGCCTGTTCTCAAAGCGCTGGTACTGGCGGTATCAGGGTTTGTTTTATCACTGCCATTGGCGCAGGCGTGCACCCGGCTGGTGTACCTGGGCGACGATCACAGCGTGATCACGGCCCGTTCCATGGACTGGAAAACCGACGTTGCGACCAACCTGTGGGTGTTTCCCAAGGGCATGCAGCGTACGGGTGAAGTCGGGCCTTCGTCCGTCAAGTGGACCTCCAAGTACGGCAGCCTGATTGCCAGCGGTTACGACATTTCCACCACTGACGGCGTCAACGAAGCCGGCCTCGCGGCCAACGTCTTGTGGCTGGTGGAGTCGGAGTATCCGCCGTTCAACAAGGACAAACCCGGCTTGAGCATTGCCGCTTGGGCGCAATACGTTCTGGACAACTTCAGCACTGTGGCCGAGGCCGTTGAAGTGCTCAAAACTGAGCCATTCAATGTAGTGACTGCGCAAGTGCCGGGCGAAAGCCGACTGGCCACGCTGCACCTGTCAATGTCTGATGCCTCGGGCGACAGTGCGATCATTGAATACATCGACGGCAAGCAAGTGATTCACCACAGCCGCAAGTACCAGGTGATGACCAACTCCCCGGCATTCGAGGCCCAGTTGGCGATGAACGCCTATTGGCAGGCGATTGGCGGCACGGTCATGTTGCCGGGCACTAACCGGTCTGCGGACCGATTTGCCCGTGCGTCGTTTTACGTGAACGCAGTGCCCAAGGATCAAGATGCGCGCTTGTCATTGGCCAGCGTGTTTAGCGTGATTCGCAACGTGTCGGTGCCTTACGGCATCACCACCCCCGGCGAGCCGAATATCTCCTCGACCCGCTGGCGCTCGGTTATCGACCACAAGCAGGGGCTGTACTTTTTTGAGTCGGCCGTCACCCCGAATACATTCTGGGTGGACCTGAAAAAACTGGACCTGTCCCAAGCCACCGGCAAGGTCAAAAAGCTCGATCTGGGGCCGAATCAGAGCAACATCTTCTCTGGCGAAGTGTCGGGCCGCTTTGAAGTGGCAGCGCCGTTCAAGTTTGAAGGCGCTTAATCAGGCTGTTTCTGCGAGGCCTGTCATTCACATTCACCGATCAGCAATTGCCCGAATGCGCAGGCCGCCGGGGTTTTGGTGGTGGTGCTCCAGATAAGCCGGAAGTCCGCTTCGGGCAACGCTGGCAGGCCGTAGTGACCGTCAATCACGCGCATGCCGGGCTCCAGATCACCCAAGGGCAAAGCGGTCACGGCCAGCCCGGCCAGTACCGCTGCGCGCAAGCCTTGCTGGCTGGGTGAGGTGAACGCCACCCGCCATTGCACGTCGGAGTTTTGCAGCGCGTCGATGGCCACTTGCCGATGTACACAAGGCATGGGGGCAAAGGCCAGCGGTAGCGGGTTCTCCCCTGAGAACTCGAAGTCGTGCGCAGCCGCCCAGACAAAGTGAGTTTCACGCAAAACCGTGCCCCCCGGCGGGCTGCCCGGCAGTGCCAGCACCACGGCCAGATCGAGCTTGTCGGTGTCGACCTGCGCGCGCAGGTCAAGGTAAGGGCAAACCGTGACGTCCAGGCGCACGGCCGGGAATTGCCGGGTAAAGCGCGTCAGCAACGGCGGCAAACCATCACCGATAAAGTTCTCGGGCAGGCCAAAGCGCACGGCACCTGACACCGATGATGTGGCAAAACGGCGGATCAACGCGTCCTGTGCCTTGAGGATGCATTCGGCGTGGCGCAGAAAATCCTCGCCATCTTCGGTCAGCGTCAAACTGCGGGTGGTGCGGCTCAGCAGTTTGGTTGCGGCCTGTTCTTCGAGACGCCGGATCTGATGGCTTATGGCCGATTGGCTGATGTGCATCCGCTCTGCGGCACGGGTGAAACTGCCGGTTTCTTTGATTGCAATAAAGGCGCGCAACAGCGCCGGGTCGAAATCCATTTGGCCCACTCATGATGAAAGTTAATAAAACCTACGAAATTAAATCATTTTTGTCATTTTTTAATTGCTCGCAGAATGCGCGCGGTCGCCTGAAGACACCTCGGGTGATGCTGGCAGCAATACCTTATGGAGCCTTTGCCAGTACCCATCCCTTTGATCTGGAAGATCGCCATGCTGTTCTCCCCCGCACAAAAAGATGCTTTTACCCTGGCTGCCGTGTGCATTGCAGCCCTGATGTTTGGCCTCGAAATATCCAGCGTACCGGCCATCCTGCCTACCCTTGAAGCAGAGCTGCACAGTAATTTCAGCGATTTGCAGTGGATCATGAATGCCTACACCATCGCCTGCACCATGGTGCTGATGGCCATCGGCACACTGGCGGATCGGTATGGGCGTAAACGCGTGTTTATGATCAGCCTGGTACTGTTCGGCATCACCTCGTTGAGCTGCGGCCTGGCACCCGACAATGACGTGCTGATTGCCAGCCGTTTTCTGCAAGGCATGGCGGCCGGGGCGATGTTGATCTGCCAGGTGGCAGTGCTCTCCCACAGGTTTCAGACAGCGGCTGCACGGGGTAAAGCCTTCAGCGCGTGGGGCATTGTCTTCGGCATTGGCCTGGGCTTTGGCCCGATCATTGGCGCGGGCATTGTCGCCGTGTCGAGTTGGGAATGGGTGTTTCTGGTGCATGCGCCAATTGCAGTTCTCGCGCTGCTGCTGGTGATCGCCGGGGTCGAGGAGTCTAAAGACCCGCAACGTCGGCGTCTGGATGTGCTGGGCATTACGTCGCTGTCATTGGCGGTGCTGGGGCTTTCGTGGTTTTTGACCCAAGGTGCAGTCACCGGATTTGGCACCCGCGAGGCCCTGTTCAGCTTGCTCGCAGCGGTGCTGAGTTTTGCGGTGTTTGTAGGGTCGCAGCGCCGTGGCAGCGATGCGATGTTCGACTTTTCGGTCCTGCGTATTCGGCGTTTTTCGGGCGCGCTGATTGGCGCTGCGGCGATGAACTTCAGTTTTTGGCCTTTTATGATCTACCTGCCGTTGTACTTTCAAAACAGCCTGGGCTACAGCAGTGTGGGGACCGGCTTGGCCTTGCTGGCGTATACCTTGCCGACGCTGGTGGTGCCGCCACTTGGCGAACGACTGGCGCTGCGCTACCGCGCCGAAAGGGTTATTCCCGTGGGTTTGTTCACCATCGGCCTGGGCTTTTTGTTAATGAAATGGGGCAGCAGCGTCGAGCAGGCCAGTTGGCTGACCATGCTGGCCGGTTGCGTACTGGCCGGGACCGGACTTGGCCTGACCAACACCCCGGTGACCAATACCACCACCGGTTCTGTACCCAGTGAGCGCTCAGGCATGGCCTCGGGCATCGACATCAGCGCGCGCATGATCAGCCTCGCGGTGAACATCGCGTTGATGGGTTTTATCCTCGTGCAAGGCACGCTGTCTTCGTTGCGTGGCAGCGTGACCGGCCTGGTCGATGAGGAGCAATTGCGCGTGCTGGCGCAGACCATTTCAGCCGGTAGCGTCAATGGTGTGGGGCAGGGCGCTGCGTTGGCCCACGGCTTTGGCTGGGTGATGCTGTATGGCGCGATGGCAGCATGGTTGTTGATGGCGGCCAGCTACTGGGTGTTTCGAGACCGTACTGTAGTCGCTGTCGAAGCATGAGGCTGCGATGGGGAGCGAAGCGCCCCTAAGCGGCGGTCCTGCGGCCCGCATCGCAGCCTTCGTACCTCGTCAGCGACTACAGAGAACTGCGGCGCGTGGGCATGGCTGTACTTGTAGTCGCTGCCGAAGTATGAGGCTGCGATGGGGAGCGAAGCACCCCCAGACGGCGGTCCTGCGGCCCGCATCGCAGCCTTCGTGCCTCGTCAGCGACTACAGAGAATTGCGGCGTGTGGGCATGGCTGTACTTGTAGTCGCTGTCGAAGCATGAGGCTGCGATGGGGAGCGAAGCGCCCCTAAGCGGCGGTCGGCCCGCATCGCAGCCTTCGTACCTCGTCAGCGACTACAGGGAAGTGCGGCGCGTGGGCATGGCTGTACTTGTAGTCGCTGTCGAAGCATGAGGCTGCGATGGGGAGCGAAGCGCCCCCAGACGGCGGTCCTGCGGCCCGCATCGCAGCCTTCGTGCCTCGTCAGCGACTACAGAGAATTGCGGCGCATGGGCATGGCTGTACTTGTAGTCGCTGTCGAAGCATGAGGCTGCGAAGCGCCCCCAGACGGCGGTCCTGCGGCCCGCATCGCAGCCTTCGTACCTCGTCAGCGACTACAGAGAACTGCGTTAGAAATCCCAGCGCGTGGTCACCATGAAGTTACGTGGTTCGCCGTACACCGCCGAGTTATAGAAGCCAATGTTGGTGAAGTAGTATTTGTCGAACAGGTTGTTGACGTTCACCGTAGCCGAGAGGTTTTTGCTGATCTGGTAACGGGTCATCAGGTCAACCACCCAGTAGTCCGGCTGTTCAAACTTCTCATACTGGCCGTGCGGGGAGTTCCAGATGTTTTGCCACGCGGTGTTCTGCCAGCGTGCGCCGCCACCCACGGTGAATTTGTCCAGCTGGCCTTGCAGTTTGTAGCTGGTGTACACCTTGAACTGGTCCTGCGGTTCGAAGGTGGAGATTTTCTCGCCGTTGTCGTCGCGCACGATCTTGTGGGTGTAGCCGCCTTGTACCTGCCAGCCAGGGCTCAGCTCGCCCGAGAGTTCAAATTCAAAGCCTTTGGTCCGGGCTTTGGTGCCGACGAACGCATAGTTGGAAGGGGTCGGCTTGAGGTTGTTGTAGGCATCATCGGGTACTGAGCGGTTGCTTTCTTTAATTTCGAAGTAAGCCAGGCTGGCGTTCAGGCGGCCTTCAAGGAACTCGGCCTTGAGCCCCACTTCGTAGTTCTCGCCTTTGTCCGGATCAATCAGGCGATCATTGCGGTCGCGGTTGTAGTTTTCCTGCGGAATGAAAATATCGGTGTAGCTGGCGTACACGGAGTAGGTGTCATTCAGGTCGTAAATGGCCCCGACATAGGGAATGAAGCGCCCGGATTCGCGGTACGACGGCGTGTTGCCGGTCATGTGGTAGTCCACCACGCGGCCACCGACCAGCACTTTCAAGTCATCAGTGACGTTGAAGCGGGTGGTCATGTAGGTGCCGGTCTGGCGAATCACGTCATCGGTATATTGCCCAACAGGCCCCCAGGCCGGCTTTTCGGCGTGGCCGTCCCAGTTGTTGAAGTCCACCAGGTTGGTGCCCTGGTAGATGGGGTTCCAGTAGCCTTGACCCTTCCAGTGGGCCGAGCTGATCGAGCCGCCAAGGACCATTTCATGTTCACGACCAAACAGCTGGAAGGGACCGCTCACATACAGGTCGGCCGAGTTGCTGCGCGTGTTGCCAACGTAGCGTTGGGCATTGATCGGGGTAGTGCCGTCTTCATACGGATAGTCACCCTGGATCGAGCCCATCTGCGCATCGTAGCCATTGAGCTTGTGGTCCAGTTGTAGCTTGGTCACCCAGCCTTCGCCCAGGTCATGCTCAAGCGTGGCGAACACGGTGCGGGTGTATTGCTTCCAGTTGCTCCAGTCAGTGCCGTTGTTGAACGAGCGTTTGACGCTGTTGAGGTCGCCCTTGGAATTGATCAGCGGGTAGCTTCCGGACCAGCTCGACCCCATGGGTTTGTTGTCCTGATAGTCGCCGCCCACGGTCAGTAGTGTGTCGGGCGTCAGGTCAAATTCGAGAATCCCGTAGAACACCGAGGTTTTGCGCGAGTAGTGGTCCTGGTACGAGTTTTTGTCCTGATAGGCCGCGACTGCGCGGCCACGCACGTTACCGGTTTCGGTCAGGGGGCCGCTGACGTCTACTTCGCTGCGGTAGTCGTCCCACGAGCCCGCACCGAGCGTGGCATGGCCTTTGAACTCGGAGGTGGGCTTTTTACGCACCAGGTTGATCACCGCGCCCAACGAACCAGCCCCGGTGAGCAGGCCGGTGGAACCCTTGATCACTTCAATACGGTCATAAATGGCCGTGTCGCTCAAGGTGTTGCCCGACGAATAGCCGACGTTGGTGGTGGCCGACGGAATGCCGTCGTACTGGAAGTTGCTGATCGAGAACCCGCGTGCGTAGTAGTTGCTGCGGTCGCTGTCATAGGCCGACACGGTGATGCCGGGGGTGTGGCGCATCACGTCGTCGACGTTGTTGAGGCCGAAGTCGTCCATGTGCTGACGGGTGACGACGGTGACTGTTTGCGGTGTTTCGCGAGGTGTCAGCACCAAACGTGTGGCGGTGGCGATGGTGCCCGGCGTGTAGGACCCCGAGCCTTCGGTCACGGTACCCAACAGGTTGGTAGTGACCGCTGTCGCGCCCAGCTCCAGTGCCGAACCGGTTTGCGGCACCGGCGCCAGCACCACGGCATTTTCGCCACTCGACTGGGCTTCAAGGCCGCTGCCGCTCAGCAGTTGAGTCAAGGCCTGGCGGGTGGTCATGGTGCCGTTGACGCCCGGCGAGGTAATGCCTTGGGCCATGTCTGCGGAGTAGGCGATTTGCAGCCCGCTCTGGGTGCTCAGTTGGTCCAGCGCGTTGGCCAGCGGCTGGCGGGCAATCGCGAAACTGTGGGTGTCCAGCGCTGTATTGCTGACGGAGGTGGTTGCGGGCTCGACGGCCTGAACGTTGCTGTATGCGAGGAAAACAGCGAGCGCCAATGCGCTGCGTGCATAGGTGGTGTTGAGGGTAGGAAAGTACATGCGAGCCCCGAGTGAATAGGAAGTATTTGCAATAACAAACACCTTGACGGGTTGAGCTCACGAAAGCCGTAAAACTTTTTGACAATTTTTTGCGCGGGGCCCGCTTCTGCCTGCAATGAAGTGTGTGCAAGCCTGCCATTGTTTAGTCAAAACCGATCCAAGCATCAGGAAAGCAGACTTTTACCCTCAATAGCACCGTGCCACCTTACGACGTTCATTCAGCCCGCAACAGGAGAGCAAGACCCATTCGAGTGATGTGCAATCACCCTTGAACAGTAGGAGATAACAATAATGATCAAAGCTCTGAAATTCGCAGTTCTGGCAACGGGGATCGTCACTGCCAGCCACGGCCTCGCGGCCGACCTCACCATCGTTTCGTTTGGCGGCGCCAACAAGGACGCCCAAGTAAAAGCCTTCTACAAGCCTTGGCAAAAGGCCGATGGCAGCAAGGTGATTTCCGGTGAATACAACGGGGAAATGGCCAAGGTCAAAGCCATGGTCGACACCGGCAGTGTGTCCTGGAACACCGTGGAAGTTGAGTCTGCCGAGCTGGCCCGCGGCTGCGACGAGGGCATGTTTGAAACCCTCGATCCGGCACAAATCGGCCTCGACCCCAAAGACTTCGTGCCGGGCGCCATCCAGCCATGTGGCATCGGCTTTCTCGTCTACTCGACGGTACTGGCCTACAACACCAAGAAGCTGAAAGAGGCGCCTACCGGCTGGCAGGACTTCTGGGATGTCGAGAAATTCCCGGGCAAACGTGGCCTGCGCAAGCTGGCTAAATCGACCCTGGAGTTTGCCTTGATCGCTGACGGCGTTGCGCCTGCCGAGGTCTACACCACCTTGGCGACCAAGGCCGGTCAGGACCGTGCCTTTGCCAAACTGGACCAGATTAAACCGCACATTCAATGGTGGGAGGCCGGTGCCCAGCCGCCGCAGTTTTTGGCTGCCGGGGACGTAGTGATGAGTTCCGTTTACAACGGACGGCTCTCGGCCGAGCAAAAGAAAAAGTATGACCTGGACCTGGTCTGGAACGGCGGGCTCTACGAGTTCGATTCCTGGGCTATCCCCAAAGGCGCCAAGCATCAAGACAAGACCCGCGAGTTCATCGCTTTTACGTTAGAGCCTGAGCAGCAGAAAAACTTCGCCGAAAACATCGACTACGGCGCCGCCAACATGCGCGCCATGGACCTGCTCGACAAGGTCCGGATCGCCGAACTGCCCACCGCGCCTGCCAACCTGGCGCAGCAGATCCCGGTAGATGCGCTGTTCTGGGCCGATCACGGCGAACAACTGGAACAGCGGTTCAACGCCTGGGCTTCGCGCTGACCTGAATGACACCGCCATGGTGTGTGAGCCATGGCGGTCGTCCTAATCATATGCGGCTTTCTTCGTCTGGATTCGTCAACTCGGCAATCACGACCACTCAATACGAAGTCCGCACAGTCCCCAGTAAAGTCAGGCCGCGACAGTTTTAATTCTCTGTGCTTTAGCCTAGGACAATTACCGTTCGCCCTCTTGTAGGACGCTTCCCAAAGTTACTCCTTGCGCCTTTTTAGCGTTGCGAGTGCCCTATCGGTTATCTAGTGTTGGTATGTCACTGCCGTGTCCCCTCGTTCGATCTGGAGACTCATTCCCTGCATCGCAGCGTGTGGTTCGACATCGTGTCCTTGAGCCGCTTCCTGGGAGCGGGCCCGGAGTTCTCGTGGGATCTGGAGGAGTGGGTGGCCCATTACTGTGCATGCCGTGAGATTTCTGCCCACTATTACGATCTGCAGAAAATCCGCGACTGCCTGCAACGTGTACAGGCCTTGGGGCCTGGGCGGATGTATTACGAGCAGGCGCTGCCATGAGGTGGATTTACTGCTTTACACCGGCATTGTGCTATCGGATGGCCGCTCCATCTGAAGGACGATCCTTTGCCGATGGTTTTTTCGGCTTGGTCTTTAGCGTTGCGCCCTGGGCGGTCGGCGCTTATGTGCTGGTGTCGTTATTGCAATACAGCGTGCCGTTGTTGTTCATCTATAGGCTGAACACTCTGGTGATGGCCCAGGGAAGTGCCGATGTCGCGCTCCTGCTGTTCTTGGCCATCAGCGGTTTTTTGCTGGTGGTGAGCGAGCTCAATCTGGAACGCTACATCTCCTTGAGGTTATGCCGCGAGTTCGAGCGCCTTTTGGCGCGTAAAATGCACCTCCGGGTAGAGGTCTCGGTGCTGGAACGGGTAGTTTCGCGGGATTTCAGCATCATTCTCGACGGGATCGGTGCCTGCGTTAACCTGTTGGCGATTCCGGTTTTCCTGCTGCTTTCAATCTTGCTGGCGTTGTTGGTCTTTGGCCCCGCAGGGTTCTGGGCGGTTGCGGTGATCGGTGCATTCCTGCCGCTTTCCTATCTCTTGGCCAGGCTCTCGGACCATAATTACAAGCGGATCATGGACAGGGTGGCACAGCGTATCGAACAGTGTTCGGTATGGTTACGCGAAGGACCGTGGCTCAAGCAGTTCGCTGACCGCACAGCCTTGCAGAGTATTGAGCGGACGCTGGCGGGCGAACGCTTCCTGCGAAACGTGGATACGCTCCTGCGCGGTGCCGACAGCTATATCATCGGTTTCGGCCGCCTGATTCCTTTTGTCTTGCTGGGGCTGCTGGGCACCTCTGAATCGGCTATGGTCTGGGACGGGGCGATTTTCTGGCTGAGCATTCCGTTGCTGGCGGCGGTGCTCGCGTTACCCCGTTCCTATGTGAGTTACAAGGCTGTCGGCCGCACTCTGAAAGAGCTCAATGGCCTGTATCAGAATTCCTCCAGGCATTCGCTATTACCCCCAGCTGCAGCCGATAAGGCGTGCGGTTTGATCGCGTTCGATGCCGACTGGCCGATCTGGCCCGGGTCTCTGATCGAGCTGATTCCTGGCCCGCTGGAGAGCCAACGCGAAGATCTGCACGCGTTGCTGGGTGCTTTGCGGCTGATACCCGAGCTAGGACAGTACCCACATCAGGTCCTGAAACTGCCTGTCGAGCTGAACGGGAGCAACCTCTCTGCCGGGCAGCGCTTGCGTTTGCAACTGCTGCGTGGGGTATTTATGGCCCGTGCCCAGGATGGGACCCTAAGTATTGATCACGACTTGTCGGCGTTGGATGCTACGGCTGCGTTGGCAGTGAAAGACGCCTTGGAGCGCCTGCCTTGGGTAATCTTCAGCCCATCGGCCACAAGGGCGATAGCGCTGCGCGAAGGCCCGCTGGCCCAAGTCGGCGAGCGGATGGCTTCGCCAGTGCCTGCCAGAGACCCGCCGCCGGCCGGCTTCAGTCTCGCCGATCTGTTCAAGTACTGTGGCTGGGGTGTGCTGATGTTGTGGGTGCCGGCGCTGATGATGAGCTATGCGGCCAACCTGACGCTGCCAGAGGCCGGTTACTCGCCGTGGCAGGTTCTGTTGTATGTCGTGGCCGGGGTAGGAGCAGGAATCACGGGCGGGCTGTTTATCGAGAATCTGTTGCGCAGCCGCTTTTCCTGCTTGTTCACCGTTGGCCTGCGCGACATCCGGGTCACCGGCCTGGCTGATGCGTTGCAGGTGGTTTCTCGCGATATCACCACTACATTCGAACGCATTGCCTGGTATGCCCACGACATTGCCTGGATCATCGCGTTGTTGCTGTGCAATGGCGTGGCCTTGTGGATGGGGTTTGGCCTGTTCGGCATCGCCGTGGCGCTACTGTTCAGCGGTCTGCTGGCGGTGTTGTATCGTCTTTCGATCAACGAGCTGTATCGAACTCGAGTCGAAAGCGTGAAGGGATTCGACTCCCTTCTACGCTCGGCCCATGTGGCGTTTGCCATTTCCCGGATCGCTGGCGTGGGTTTCGAACGCTTGGGCGACTGGCTGGCGCTGACCCAGCGGGACGCGATAGCTGATGGGCTGCAGCATTTCTACACTACCCGCATGCGCAGCGTGATCGCCCGCACCATCACTGCGGCCAGTTGCACCTTGCTCAGCGATCTGGTGATTGTCCTGGTGGCCCTGATGGGCAGTTTTTATCAGACCCGCGAATCGGCTTTTGTGCTCGCGGTCACGGCCTTGCTGCTGGTGCGTTCCGACCTGGCCAATGTGTTTCTAGCCATCACGGGGTTCAAATCGCAGTCGGTGTCGGTGGAGCGCCTGCAACATTTTGCCCGGCCTAAAAGCTCGGTGGCTGTTGTGATCGCCGGGCAGAGCCTGCGCATCGCGCCCTTTATCGCTCAACGTGCCTATCGCGCTCTGCACCTGGAAGTGGGCCGGTTGTATTCGCTGTCTGGCCACTCCGGATCCGGCAAGAGCGAGTATCTCAAGGGCGTGGCGGGTATCACCGATGTGGTCATAGAAGAACCGGGCGCGACGCCGGACCTGACATCAACCCGCTATTACCTGGACAGCAATACCCTGGCGTTGCTCAGCGGTGCGCCGGGCAAGCAGATGGCTGGATACCTGGCTGAGCACATTGCCGAAGGAACGCCACCATCTTTTATTGCTGGATGAGCCGTTCAGCGCTTTGCCCTCCGAACAACTGGCCGAGCGTGTGCAGGCGCTGCATCGTTTCGTCGAGCGTAGCGGCAACACCTTGGTGTTGGTGGATCATCGTTGCCGACTGGAACATGACATCGAGCTCGGCGAGCTGGTCAGCGGCGACCGGCCCGCGAACGCGGTCTAAGTGACAGTTGCTCGTCGGGCCGTGACGATACTCAACTCTTAATGAATCACCAGCACGCCACCGGGCAAACGCGTCAGTTGGGTTGAAGTGACTTTATTCAGCGCCTCAACGATTGCCACGGGGTTGTTCAGTTGGTAATTGCCGCTGACACGGTGTTTGGCCGCCGCTTCGTTGAACAACAGGATGGGCTGCGGGTAGTAACGCCCGAGGGTGTTCAGCACCTGCGCCAGCGGCTGGTCCTGAAATGACAGTCGGCCTTGTACCCAGGCCATTTGCCGTTCAGCCCCGTCGCTGTTGAGGTCTTGCAAATGACCGTTTTCGAACTGTTGCCAGTTGCCGGCCTGCAACAGGCTTTGCTCACCGGCCTTGTCGGTAAAGCGCACCTTGCCTTCACGCACTGCGACGGTAACGTCCTCGCCCTGGAGGGCCACGCTGAATTGGGTGCCGACTACGGTGACGCGGGCGTCGGCGGCGTCGATTTCCAGCGGGCGCGATGGGTCATGGGAGGCTTCGATAAAAAACTCACCCCGCAATAAGCGGATGCGCCGGTGATCGGCGTTGATGTCGGTGCTGATGGCGCTGTTGCTGCCCAGCACAATCTGCGAGCCATCGCCCAGGGTGAGGTGTCTGACCTCTGCCACGGCAGTCATTTGATCGGCACGCAGGTGCATCGGCAGGTCGGACAACCAGGCGCTGGTGAGCATGAGCAGCAGCATCGCAGCAGTGGCAAACGCCCACGCCTTGCGCGGCTTGTGGGCCGGGGCGGCGGGCAGGTCGAGATCCAGGTCAAGGCTGTGCAGCGCTTGCTCGAACGCATGGCTTTGCCACAGGTTTTCCAGGGTCTGGTAGGCGGCGCTGTGTTCGGGGTTTGCCGTACGCCATTGTTCAAAGCGTTGACGCAAGGCGGGTTGCCGGGCCATTTCTTCGCGCTGGGCGAACCAGTCGGTTGCCTGACGTTGCACGTGCTCGCTGGGCACAACAGGGGCGGTGGGTGAGTCAGTCATGGGCGGCTTGCTTCTGGATGGCTTTGGCGCAGGCATTAAGCGCAGTACGCAAATCTTTTTCAACCGTACTGATCGAAACATCCAGGCGCTGGGCGATTTCTCCTTTGGACAGGTCCTGTAATCGGCTCAGCACCAGAATCTGTTGCTGGCGCTTGGGCAAGGTCTTGAGGGCAGCCTGAAACTGCTTCAGGGACTGCTGGCCTTGCAGCTGACTGTCCGGGCCGGGGGCGGTGGTAGCGATTTCGGTCAAATGGCGCTCATCGCTGACCTGGCATTCGAAGCGCCTTTTGCTGCGTAAGCTGCGCAGGTGATCGAAGGCCAGGTAGCGGGCAGTCTGATACAAAAAAGGGTGCAGAAACTCCACTGGCCGGGTTTTCAGCGCATTAGCCACTTTTACATAGGTTTCCTGCGCCAGGTCTTCTGCCAGGCTGGCGCAGCCCACCACCCGCGAGAGCATCCGCACCAGCGAAACCCGCTGGTTGATGAAAAGCTCGCTCAGTTTTTGCTGACTGTCCTCTGTACTCATGCTGAACCGCTCCCGCCATTCCCACGCAAATCCAGCGTGCTCGGGGAGCATTCTAATGAGAACCAGTATCATTTCCACATAATTTTTTATCAGTCTGCGAGGGTGGGCCGATCAGCGTTGACAGAACCGTATGCGGTTGCCGAAAGGGTCGTGCACTTCCAACACTTGGCCCCAGTCCTGTTGAACGATTTGCGGGCGCGCATAACCATAGTGTTTAGCTGTTAACTCAGCGTGAAACAGCTCGATATTGTGCATCGGGACAAACAGCGTCGAACCCGGGCTGGCATCGCCATGATGTTCCGACAAATGCAGTTCAAGCCCGTTACGGCTGATGCCCAGGTACAACGGCATGCCAGGTTCAAAGCGATGCTCGAACTCCACGTCAAAGCCCAGAAACTCGAGATAAAACTCCCGCGCCTTGGCCTCGTCAAACATTCGCAAGATGGGAATGGGTTTTTCAAATTCGATTGAAAACATGCTGCCTCCTGTCACCGACATGTCTGGATGCTCGCGCTGCCAAGCCTTGATGCTCAAGAGAGACAAAAGGGCGGGCAGCATCAGCCAGCGCCGAGCATAACCAAGCGGGCGCAAAGGTGAAAGTTGCGTGTTTCGGCTGGGCATTGCTTGCTGGCCCGATACCGGTTGGGCATGATCTTTGGCTCACCTTCAGGAAGGCTGCTTATGACCACCCCCGTTCTGCATTTGATGTGCGGCAAGATCGCTTCGGGCAAATCGACCCTGGCCAAGGCGTTGGTCGAAGAGCATGCGGCGATTTTGATTAGCGAAGATCGCTGGCTGGCGGCGCTTTACCCTGAGGAGATTCGCTCGGTAACCGATTACCTGCGCTGCGCCCGGCGCCTGCGTGACGTGTTACAGCCCTTGGTGATCGACCTGCTGGGTTCCGGTGTCAGCGTGGTGCTGGATTTTCCGGCCAACACCGTCGCTGACCGCCAATGGCTGCGGGCCTTGGCTGATCAGGTACAGGTTGCGCATTGTCTGCATTACCTGGACGTCGATGACGATACCTGCCGCGCCCGATTGCGCGCGCGCAACGCCAAGGGCGAGCATGAGTTTGCCGCCACCGATGCAGAGTTCGACTTGATCACCCGTTACTTCAAGGCCCCGGATGAGCAAGAAGGATTAACCGTCGTTAGACATAACGCCTAACCGCCCTGTAGTCGCTGACGAGGCACGAAGGCTGCGATCGGTCGAGCATCGGCCGTAAAGATCGCGAGACAAGCTCGCTCCTACAGTTTGATCGCGTACAACCCGTAGCGAGGGTCAGGCCTCGTCAATATCCAGCGCTTCGCCGGTTGCGTAGTAATGGCCACCGGCAATGTAGTGCAGGCTGCGCCAGGCCGGGTTGGCGGTTTCGAAGTGCCAATGGCCGTCACTGAAAACGCGGGTGTCTGCCCAGGCACCGACCACTTCACCTATAAACAGGTCGTAGGCCGTCTGGTTGTGCGGTTCGGGGATCAGTTTGCAGGCCAGCCATGCCGAACAGTCGGCTACGAACGGCTGGTCATGCCCCTCAATAGCAAACAGTTCAACACCGCTGTCGCTGAGTTTGTTCGGGTCGGTGTTGAGGCTCAAACTGCCGACTTTGCTGGTGAGTTCAATTTGCGCCACGGTCGGCACCTGAATCACGAACAAGCCGCTGTGCTCCACCAGTTCGCGGGTTTTTACGCTCTTGTCCAGCACCACGGTGAGCTTGGGCGGGGCAAAGTCCAGCGCACAGGCCCAGGAGGCCGCCATGACGTTTTGCACGCCAGTATGGCGCGCCGACACCAAAATGGTCGGCCCGTGGTTGATCAGTCGATAGGCTTTGTCCAGCGGGACGGCGGCAATGTGCTTGTCCATTCTTGCTCCTGAATAGAGGGCCGGGTAGGGAGCAGATAATGACTGATTTGTGCAAACCCGTCAGCGGGCCGGCGTTGACGGTGCCGCTGCGGGTTACACGTGCACGGTTGCAGCGGGGATTACTTTTCCCACTCAGCCTTGGCAATCAGCAAGCCGTGATTGCCGTTATAGGCGGCGCGTTCGGGTTGCTTCCAGCCTTCGAGCAGCGACTCGTCGAGCTTGTAGATTTCAACGCCCAGCGGGCGGCAGACCTTGAGCGGGTCTTCTGCGTCCGGGCCCCACATGGGCAATGACAGGTCGCCCCCAGGGCAGGTCGACAGGGCGCACAGCACGTCAATTTCGGCGAAAAACTCCAGGTAATCACCCTGTTTTGCCGGGCATGCCTTCATAAAGTACATGTCATCGTGGTTCAGACCGGTGCACTGGAAGATGTTCAGCACGTCATGCACGTCGAACTCGGTCAGGCCGTGGGGCAGGACTGCGCGGGTCAGGTTTGAGTGGCAGTGATGATGAAAGTCTTCGCCGGTGAGCATCTTGTTGACGTAAGGGTCGCAGCGGGTGCCGAGCAAGTCGTGCAGGCGGCCGCCGTGTTCGTCAATGCCGTAATCGGCCAAGCTGTCGTCCGTGATGGTTACCAAGGGCCGCAAAAACGGCAGGTTCGACCACAGGCGGTCATAGGTGGTCACGTGCGCGCCCTGCAACTGGCGGGTACGGGCGGCCCACATCCGCTCGCGCGGGTCGTTGGCGTTCCAGATGTTGAAGTCGCCGACTTGCGGGCCTACCGGCGTGGTCACGCGAAACACATGGCCTGCGGGTACTTTCCAGGCACGGCCGGTACGGATCGGCACTTCGAACTGTTCGATCAGGGTGCGTTTGCCGGCAGATTCACGCACGCGGTCATAGAAAGGCTTGTCGACTTGTAGCGCGGCACCTTTGCTGACTTGGTAGGCCGCTGGATAGTCCTTGTACATAGTGGGTCCTCTTCTCAGGGTTTGGGCGTGCTGGCCAGAATGTCCAACAGCACGGTTTCGGAATCATTGAGGTAGCTGCTCATGGCTTCCTCGGCGGCTTTCTTGTTGCCTTCGGCGAGCAGGTCGTGGATCTGGCGGTCGCGTTCGAGCCAGGGTTTCTGAAAGTTTTCTTCACTGGGGGCGCTGGAAAACACCAGACGCATTTGCGCCGCGACCTGGGTGAAAAACTCATCGAACAGCGGGCTGCGCAGCAAGCCGACGATGTGTTGGTGAAAGCGCAAGCTGTGGGTGCCGAAGGCTTGCCAGTTTTCCCGGTCCTGGGCCAGTTGCGCGGCTTCGATGGCTTCAAGCATCAAGTCGGACTGGTACTCGCGCAGCGGTTTGCTGGCGGCAATGGCCTGTAATTCGAGGGTGCGGCGCACATTGAAAATGTCGCGCACGTCGTCGATGCCCATACGCCGTACCATCACGCCTTTGTTGCGTACGTAGCTGGTCAGGCCTTCACGGCCCAACTGGTGCAGGGCCTCGCGCACGGTGTTGCGTGAGGCGTTGTAGGCATTCACCAGTTCGCTTTCTGTCAGCGGCATACCCGGCAGCAGGCGCCCGCCAATGATGTCTTCACGCAATTCGATGGCGACCTGATCCGACAGGGACAGGCTTTTTTCCTTGGGCTGATTCACGCTGAGACTCCTTGGGCTCATGCAAGCTGTACGTCTTTGAGGAACTTGGTCATGCGTTCGCTGCGTTGTTCGAGCATCTCGCGCGGCGCCGCGTCCTGGATGATCTGGCCGCCTTCCATAAACACCACGCGGTCCGAAAGCTTGAAGGCGAAGTTCATTTCGTGGGTGACGATGACCATGGTCATGCCTTCGCGGGCTAGCTCTTCGATGACCGCCAGCACGTCACCGACCAGTTCCGGGTCGAGGGCCGAGGTGGGTTCGTCAAACAGCATTACCGAAGGGCGCATGGCCAATGCCCGGGCGATGGCCACCCGCTGTTGCTGGCCGCCAGACAGTTGATGCGGGTATTTTCCGGCGTGGTCGAGCATGCCGACCTTTTTCAACAGGGCCAGGCTCAGCAGGCGCAGTTCTTCACCCGCGCCGTGGGCGTGATAGACCGGGGCGAGCATCACGTTCTCCAGCACGGTCTTGTGGGCAAACAGGTTGAAGCCCTGGAAGACCATGCCTACATGCACAATGTTTTGCATGTGCACTTTGTGGCTGAGCGGGCCTTCAGGGTCTTGCGTGCCGCGCAGAAATGGCTGGCCTTGCAGGGTGATCTGGCCATGGTCGAGGCTTTCGAGGCCATTCATGGTGCGGATCAGCGTGGTTTTGCCCGAGCCGGAAGGGCCGATGATCGACACCACTTCACCCCAGCGCACATTCAGGTCCACGCCTTTGAGCACTTCCAGCTCGCCATACGACTTGCGCACGCTTTGCGCTTGCAGGGCGAATTCGCCGGGCGCAGCCTGATCGCTGTTACGCCGGGTCACCACTTGACCCAGTTCAGCCGGGGCGATGGTTTTGGGTTTGCGGCGGGTCACGTCCAGATGGTTTTCCAGCAGGTGCAGCAGGCGGCTGAACACTGTGACGATGAGCACGTAATAGAACGCCACGGCCAGCATGGTTTCCATCACGAGGAAGTTCTGGGTGTAAAGCTGTTGGCCTACCAGAAGGATTTCTGACAGCGAAATCACCGACACCAGCGAGGTCAGTTTGACGATCGTGATGTATTCATTGGCCAGGGTGGGTAGCGCGACACGCAAGGCTTGAGGCACCACGATCAGGCGTTGAATGCCTTTATAGCCGACGCCCAGCGCCTTGCCGGCCTCCAGTTGCCCTTTGACCACGGCCAGCAGCCCCCCACGGTGGATCTCGGCAATATACGCCGCTTCACTGAGCACCAGCGCGATAAGCCCGGCGCTGTAGGGGTTGGACAACACCACGCTGGTGGACGGAAACACCTGCGGCAGGTTGTAGACAAAAATCAGCAGGACCAGCAGCGGCAGGCTGCGAAAGAACCAGATATACAGGCCCGCGGCATTGCGCAGCCAGCGGCGTTGCGACTGTCTGGCCAGGGCAAGAAAGAAGCCGAAGATGATCCCCAGCACCCAGGTTTCCAGGCTCAGTTCAACCACCGTCGCGACAGCCCGCCAGAAGTCACCGTTCCACAACAGGCCCAGGGTGTAGTGCCAATCGAATTGCATGTGCTTGCTCCGAATGTCTGTGATCGTTGCGCCGGTAGGGAAACACCGGGGAATCCGCTACCGGTTACGCCTCACGGGGTGTTTCAGTTGCCCAATGCCGTGCTGACTTCCTGAGTCGTGGGTTCAGCCAGGTTGTAGCGGGCGAGCAGTTGGCCGTAGCTGCCGTTCTGCTTGATTTGCGCGAGGGCTTCGGTCAGTTCTTCCAGCAGCGGCTGGTTGCCCTTGCGCACGGCCAGGCCGATGACCACCGGGTAAATCAGTTCGTTGGAGCTGATAACGGTTTTGCCCTGAAGTTTTTCGACGGTGATCTTGGCCACGGCGGGGTCTTCCATTTGCACGTCGACCGCGCGCGACAGCAGGGCCTGGGTGGCTTCCGGCGAAGTCGGGAACTCGCGGGACTCAATCGCTGGCTTGCCATGGGGCAGGCAGTATTCGGCGGAAACCTGGTTGAGCTTGGGCACCCACGAGGCGCCTTTGATCGAGCCGACGCGCTTGCCGCACAAGTCCTGGGGTTGCTGAGGCTTGAAGTCGCTGCCACTGAGCACCATCAGCGACGAGCCGGTTTTCAGGTAGCTGACAAAGTCGACCTGCTTGGCGCGCTCCGGGGTGACGTAAAGCGCCGAAGCCACCACGTCGAAGCGCTGGGCGTTGACCCCGAGAATCAGGTTGGCAAAGCGGGTATCGAGAAAGCGCGGCTTCAGCCCCAATTGCTGGCCGAGCAACTGGATGAACTCCGGGTCGAACCCTGCGGGTTGTTTTTGATCCAGGTAGGTGTAGGGCGGGTAGGTCAGGTCGGAGCCGACCGACAGCTCCCCTTGTTTGAGCGTGCCTTTGACCTCTGCCGCCGATACCAGCGGCGCTAAACACGCAAGGGCGACTGTCAGCGCCAGGGTGTGCTTGGTGTTTTTGCTCATCAGACCTTTACGCATCTTCGTATCCTCGGTGGGTGACAGCAGTGCGGCAATGATTGTTCAACAATTTGTTATTTGTGAGTAAGCGTATTTCGTGCCAACTATTATTTTTGGCGTGCGAAAGAGCGCTTTAGAGTCAGATAAATGATTTTTTGAGGGGGGAAGGTGCGCCTAAGCGGTGCGATTTGTTACCGGGCGCCACGTTTTGGGGCGGGTGTGGGGTAATCAATGTGTAGGAGCGAGCTTGCCTCGCGATCTTTTGATCTTGAAAAATCGCGAGGCAACGGGGGGCAAGGGCAGCCTACGGCTCCAGCCCGATGCCGCGCAGGATGACCGTGGTGATGGTTTGTACCGCTTGGTCGAACTGTTGGTCTGACAGCGGCTGGTGGCCGTTGAGCACGTTGACCTGGTAGTCGAAGTCCGCGTAGTGCTGGGTCGAGGCCCAGATCATGTACAGCAGGGCAGAGGGCTCGACCGGGTTGATGCGTTTTTCTTCAACCCACTGGCGGATCTTCTCTTCCATGAATTTGGCGCCCTTGGACATGTGTTCTTCAAGCATGTCCTGAAACAGTGGCGCACCGCGCATGATCTCGTTGGCCCAGAGTTTTGAACCGTGGGGGCGCAAACGCGAGTGGGTCATTTTTTTCATCACGTAGCTGGTCAGTACCACGCGCGGGTCGTCGAACTGCACAAAGCAGTCGCCTTCCAGATCCCAAGTGCCGAGGAGGTTAACCAGCACCTCGCGGTAGAGGTCTTCCTTGGTGGTGAAGTAGTAATGCAGGTTGGAGCGTGGCAGTTCGGCATGCAGGGCAATGTCGGCCATTTTGGTCCCGGCATAGCCTTGTTCGGCAAAAATTTTCTCCGCGGCTAAAAGGATTTTTTCGACGTTTTTTCGGCGGATTTTAACTTTAGGATTGGTCATCGAATTCCATATTCGGGCGAAGGATCAGCTCGGGTTTATGCGTGCGTAGCATAGTTCAAATCATTCACGACAATCAGGTCGGCCGCCTGAACAGACGGCCGACCGGCCCGCTTTTTCAAGGCGCAGGGCGGAATATTTCTGCGTACAGCGGCCAGTGGTCAGAAACGCCTTCGGCATGCCGGGCACTGTCAAAACGTGCCGGACTGCCCCAGCGATTGACCTGGTACGGGCTGCGGTTGGCTAACCGGATGCTCGCCGGGTCAACCTGCCAGCCATTGAAGCCGCCCGCCGTGGTCATTTGCTTGGGAAACAGCAGCATGTCGAAGAACGACCACTCGCGTTTGGTGTGGTAGTAGTAGCTGCCTTTGCAGTCATTGCAGCCAATGAATTGCGAGACTGCCCAGGTGCTGGCCAGGTCTTTGGCGATGTAGCCGTTCTGTTTTTCTTCCCCGGCATTGATGTTGAAGTCACCGCCGACAATGGGCAGCACATCGCTTGGCAGTTCGCTTTTCAGGTGTGCCAGATACGCCACGGCTTGCTGGCGCAGATAGCCCGGAGCGCCGCCAGACGGCAGGTGCACGGCGAACACGGCGGCCTTTTGGCCACCCGGCAGCAACAAGCGCACTTCAAGAATGCCGCGGGTTTTGCTCACGCGTTCCTGGTCTTCGTTGCCCAGGGCTTTGTACGGCACGCGGTGCAGACGGGCCTTGTCCCATTGCGGTAAACGGCTGAGCACGGCGGTGTCGATACCCCGCGCATCCCAACCTTCGATCAGCACGCGGGTCTGATAGTCCGACTTGCCGAGGTGGCTGTTGAGCTGCTCAATCACGTTGATGTTTTCAACTTCGTCGAGCATCAGGATGTCCGGGCCGCGGCCCTGGTTGATCTGCTGGATGACGGCGCTCAGGCGTTTGAGCTTTTCGTTGAGCAGGGCGTCGGTCCAGTCGTTTTCTTCACACTCCTTGCGCCACGCCGCCACGTCAATTTTGGTGCAGGTGGCGAGGTATTCCGGGTGGGCCTGTTTGACGCTCAGGGGCAGGTAGGCGTAGTCGTCCTTACCCTCGTCGTGCACGGTGTCGAAGAGGTTTTCGACGTTATAGGTCATCAGCGACACCCGCGCCGTGTCGGCGCTGTGATGGGGGGTGCAGGCGCTCAGGCACAGGACGCTCAGCGCAATGGCGATAGGGGCACGGAGGAATTTCATGGTGGATCGATCCAGGCAAGTAGGGAAGTGTTGGTCTTAAGCGTCAGGGGTTACGGAGTGGTCAGCGCCTCCAGGCTCAACTGCATCATGGCGTGGAAGTCGTCCTGGCGTTGTTGGGCGCTGAGCCTGTCACCGGTGAGGATGTGGTCGCTGACGGTGAGTACGGTCAGGGCTTTTTTCCCCAGCTCGGCGGCAACGCCATACAGCCCGGCCGCTTCCATTTCGACGGCCAGCAAGCCCATTTTTTGCATGCGTTCAAACAGCCAGGTCTCAGGTTCGTAGAACAGGTCGGCGGAAAAAATATTGCCGATGTGTACCGGCAATTTTTGCCTGTCGGCTTGACGCACCACCCGTTCAAGCAGGCGGTAATCGCAGATGGCGGCAAAGTCGTGGCCTGCCAGACGTTTGCGGTTGACGTTGGAATCGGTACAGGCGCCCATGGCGATAACCAGCTCGCTGAGCTGTACGTGGGGCTGCACCGAGCCGCAACTGCCGACGCGGATGATCTGCTCCACGCCAAACTGGCTGAACAGTTCATGGGCATAGATGGACACCGAGGGGATGCCCATGCCGGAGCCCATCACCGAGATCCGCTGGCCGTTAAAGCGGCCGGTGTAGGCCAGCATGTTGCGCACGCCGTTAACCTGCACCACGTCGGTCAGGTAGGTGTCAGCGAGCATCTTGGCGCGCAGCGGGTCGCCGGGCATCAGCACGGTGTCTGCAAAGGCGCCAGGTTCGGCGTTGATGTGCACAGTGGCCATGATCAGTTGCCTCGCGCCGGTGTTTCGTGAAGAAAAGACCGCCCATGGGAGCATGGCGGTAGCCTGAAGAAATCAGCCAGGGTCTGGCCAAAATCGGCAAAACTGTCGCGTTCGCCGAGGCTGCCAGGCGTAATGCCTGCGCCACAGGCCAACACGGGAATGTGTTCGCGGGTGTGATCGCTGCCGGCAAAGCTGGGGTCGCAGCCATGGTCGGCGCCAAGCAGCAGCAGATCGTCAGGGCGCATCTGTGCGAGCAACTCGGGCAGGCGCCGGTCGAAGGCCTCCAGCGCTGCGGCATAGCCGGGAATGTCACGGCGATGGCCGTAGAGCATGTCGAAGTCGACAAAGTTGCTGAAAATCAACGTGTGGTCCGGGGCTTCGTCCAGCGCGCTGAGGGTGGCGTCGAACAGCGCATCGTTACCGTCGGCCTTGTACAAGCGGCTGATGCCACGGTGGGCAAAAATATCGCCGATCTTGCCCACGGCAAAAACCTGGCCACCGGCTTCGCACATGCGGTCAAGTACGGTCGGGGCGGGCGGCGGCACGGTGTAGTCATGGCGGTTGCCCGTGCGCACGTAGGTGCTCGGGCTATCACCTTTGAAGGGCCGGGCGATGACCCGGCCGATGGTGTACGCATCGCACAATTCACGGGCGATTTCGCACAGGGCCAGCAACCGCTCAAGACCAAAGTCGTCCTCGTGGGCGGCGATTTGCAACACGCTGTCGGCCGAGGTGTAGAGAATCGGTTTGCCGCTGCGCCGATGCTCGTCGCCCAATTGCTCAAGGATAGTGGTGCCGGAGGCGTGGCAGTTGCCGAGAATGCCCGGCAGATTGCCCCGTGCGATCAAAGCCTCCAGCAATTCGGGCGGGAAGCTGTTTTGCTGTTCGGAAAAGTAACCCCATTCAAACAGCACCGGCACACCGGCCATTTCCCAGTGCCCGGACGGTGTGTCTTTGCCGCTGGATAGCTCACGGGCGTAGCCGTAGGCGCCCTCGACCTGACTCTCGGCTGGCAGGCCGGGCGGGAATACCCCGGCGCTTAATGCAGCGGCATGCCCCAGCCCGAGGCGGGCCAGGTTGGGCAGGTGCAGCGGCCCTTGGCGTTGTGGGGTGTCGGCTTCGCCACGGGCGCAGGCCTGGGCGATATGCAGCAAGGTGTTGGCCCCGCTGTCACCAAAGGTGTCCGCATCGGCGCTAGCGCCAATCCCGAAAGAGTCGAGCACCAGCAGCAGTGCCCGGCTCATGAAGCCTCCATCAACAGCTGCACGATCAACGGCGAGGCGCTGTCTGTGTGCTCGGTGATGGTATAGGCCGCAAGCACGGCCTTGGTGGCTTGCTCGGCCTTGAACGGGTTGCTGGCATGCACCATGGCCAACGGTTGACCCGCCTCAACGTGTTCGCCGGGGAGCTTCAACTGGCTGAGGCCGACGCTCGGGTCGATGCGGTCTTGCGGGTGCAGGCGGCCGCCGCCCAGAGACACCACGCAAATGCCGATGGCCCGGGTATCAATGCTGTTGACCACACCCGACACCGGGGCGCAGACCGGGATCACTACCTCGGCTGAAGCCAGGTAGGCCTGCGGGTGATCGACCAGATCGGCCGGGCCACCGAGTGCTTCGACCATACGTGAGAAGCGGCGCAGGGCTTCACCGCTGCGCCAGGCGTCGAGCAAGTGCTCACGGGCCTGTTCGGCACTGCTGGCCAGGCCTGCACAGAGCAGCACTTGGGTGGCCAGCGCCAGGGTTACTTCCCACAAGCGTTCGCTGCGCACTTCACCGCGCAACAGGGCAATCGCTTCTTCGACCTCCAGCGCGTTGCCCGCCGAGCGCGCCAGCGGCTGGTTCATGTCGGTGATCAGGGCGCGGGTCTTGACCCCGGCCCCGTTGGCCCCGGACACCAGCGAGTCGGCCAGGGCCACGGCGTTGTCGGCGGTGGACATAAACGCGCCGTTGCCCACTTTGACGTCGATCAGCAACACATCGAGCCCCGCCGCGAGCTTTTTGCTGAGGATCGAGGCGGTGATCAGGTCGATGGATTCGACGGTCGCGGTCACGTCGCGAATCGAGTACAGGCGCTTGTCGGCCGGGGCCAGATCACCAGTCTGGCCAATGATCGCGCAACCCACGTCAGCGACGATGGCTTGCAAACGCTCAGGCGAGGGCAGGCTGTTGTAGCCGGGGATGCTGTCGAGTTTGTCGAGGGTGCCACCGGTGTGGCCCAGCCCGCGCCCGGAGATCATCGGCACGTAACAGCCGCAGGCGGCCAGCAAAGGTGCCAGCGGCAGGCTGACCATGTCACCGACCCCGCCGGTGGAGTGTTTGTCGACCACTGGGCCCGGCAGGTTCCAGCTCATGACTTGCCCTGAGTCGCGCATGGCCAGCGCCAGGGCGACGCGTTCCTGCACCGTCATGCCCTTGAGCATCACGGCCATGGCGAAGGCGGCGATCTGGCCTTCGCCGA
Source organism: Pseudomonas sp. FSL R10-1350 (assembly GCF_009600525.1). Taxonomy (NCBI): domain Bacteria; kingdom Pseudomonadati; phylum Pseudomonadota; class Gammaproteobacteria; order Pseudomonadales; family Pseudomonadaceae; genus Pseudomonas; species Pseudomonas sp. FSL R10-1350. The sequence goes on along the minus strand of NZ_WIVR01000044.1, from coordinate 11,240 downwards.
TGCTGTTGTCGGTGATACCGCGAACAAAGCGCTGGATATCGCTGTCGCTGAGGGTCAGGCCTGCGCTTTTGCGGCGAATGACTTCTTGTGGCAACCAGTTCATCAGTACGCTCCTTGCGCTGGGGTGTCGGCACTCAGGCCGATGAGTTCAAGCGTGTTGTCGAGCAGGCTGGAGGCGCCAAAGCGCAAGTGGCGCGGCGAGATCCAAGCTTTGCCAAGGGTGTGCTCGGCCAGCCACAGGTACACCGCTGCGTCGCCCAGCATGCGCATGCCGCCTGCGGGCTTGAAGCCGACGTTCGGGTTGGTTTTGGCGATCACATGCAGCATCAATTCAGCCGCTTCAGGGGTGGCGTTGACCTTCACTTTGCCGGTGCTGGTCTTGATAAAGTCGGCCCCGGCTTCGATGGCGTCGATGCTCGCCCGGCGGATCAGCAAGGCGTTGAGTTCGCCGGTTTCGAGGATCACTTTGAGTAGCGCGCGGCCTTCGCACAGCGCTTTGCAGGCGGCGACCAGCTCGCGTCCGCGTTGTTCGTCGCCGCCAATCAGGGCGCGGTACGGGTAAACCACATCGATTTCGTTGGCCCCGTCTGCCAGTGCCTGGCGAATTTGCTCAAGCACCTCGGCCAGCGGCGCATCGCCTGCGGGGAAGTTGCACACAGTGGCCACCTGGATCGAGTCGCCACCCAGGGTATTCAGGGTGCTGCGCGCCAAACGGACAAACTGCGGGTAGACACACACTGCGGCGACAGGCCCGACCGGGGTCAGGGCCTTGCGGCACAGCGCCTGAATGCTGGCGTCGGTGTCGTCGGCGTTGAGTGAGGTAAGGTCCAGCAGGGCGATGACTCGACGTGCCAGTTGGAGTTCGGTGTCATTCATGTCGGTTCTTCGATCTTTCAAGGGCGCCCGGTCAGTGGCGGGCGCCTGTTGGGGTAATAAGGTGCGTTTCACAGTGAAATAAACACGCCGGCCAGTGCTGCACTCATAAGGTTAGACAATGTCCCGGCGGTGACAGCGCGCAGGCCCATGCGGGCGAGATCCTTGCGACGGGAGGGGGCCATGACCCCCAGGCCGCCGAGGATGATGCCGATCGATGAGAGGTTGGCAAAACCGCACAGGGCAAAGGTCACGATAACTTGCGTGTGGGCCGACAACACGCTGACGCCTTTGCTTGCCGCTTGCACCGGATCGATGTAAGCCGCGAAGTCGACGTAAGCAACAAACTCGTTGAGCACCAGTTTTTCACCGATAAACCCGCCCGCAATCGTGGCTTCGCTCCACGGCACGCCAATCAGGAAGGCCAGCGGTGCAAACAGGTGGCCGAGGATCAGTTGCATGCTCAGGTGCGGCAGGCCGAACCAGGCGCCGCACCAGCCGAGAATGCCGTTGAGCATGGCGATCAGGGCGATAAAGGCCAGCAGCATGGCGCCGACGTTGAGTGCCAGGTGCAGGCCGTTGCTGACGCCCAGTGCCGCAGCGTCGATGACGTTGGCCGGTTTGTCCTCGGGGTAGACCTCAACGCAGCTCGGGTCGTCATGGGGCAGGTGGGTTTCAGGCTCCATCAGCTTGGCCATCAGCAGCCCGCCGGGGGCGGCCATAAAGCTGGCAGCGATCAGGTATTTAAGCTCGATGCCGAGGCTGGCGTAGCCGATCAATACAGAGCCGGCCACCGAGGCCAGACCGCCCGCCATCACCGCGAACAGTTCGCTGCGGGTCATGCTGGCCAGAAACGGGCGCACCACCATCGGCGCTTCGGACTGGCCGACAAAGATGTTGGCGGTGGCCGACATCGACTCGGTGCGGCTGGTGCCCAAGATGCGGTGCAATGCGCCACCGATCACCCGGATGATTACGTTCATCACGCCCAGGTAATAAAGAATGGCGATGAAGCTGCTGAAGAACACAATCAGCGGCAACACCTTGATCGCAAAGACAAACCCTTGATGGCCGAACACCTCAAACATCTTCTCGCTGGCCAGCGGCCCGAAGAGAAAGCTGATCCCTTCGTTGGCATAGTCCTGCAGCGACGAAACGGTGTTGGAAATGGCCGCCAGGGTGGTCTGCCCCCATGGCACGTACAGCGCGAATGCACCGACACCTGCTTGCAGTAAAAAGGCTCCGCCCACTGTTTGTAACTTGATCGCCCGGCGGTTGCTGGAGAGCAAGACCGCCAGAAGGATCAATACACCTACACCAATGAAGCTCATGACTGCATTCCCATGTGTAAAGCATCAAAATCGCCTGCACCTCTGTTGGGTGCTGCGGCGGGCAGGGCAGTGGGTCGTTAAAAACGGAAAGCGCCGGGTAACAGTTGCTCGATGGTCCAGTCGCGGCTGGCCGATTCTTGATGCCCGACGCAAAACACCGGGCAGTGAGCAAGCATGAGTTCGTGCATGACCTGACGGCAGGCGCCGCAGGGTGAAATCAGCGCCACTTTGGGGGCATACACCAACATCGCCTTGAAGCTGCCGGGGGCATGCCCCTGGGCGATCGCGCTGAACAGTGCACTGCGTTCAGCGCAGTTGGTCAGCCCGTACGAGACGTTTTCGACGTTGCAGCCGCGAATGATCTGATCATCCGCGGTCAGCAACGCGGCCCCGACAGGGAAGTCCGAGTGCGGGCACCAGGCGGCTTTCGAGGCCGCAATGGCCTCGGGCAGCAGGCGCTCGTAAAGTGCTTGCGCTTGGGCCGTGCGGCTCATCGCTGGGCACTCTTGGCCAATGCATCGTCGACCTTGTGAATGCGCTGCGCGGGAGTTTGTTCGCCCACCGGGTTACCGGCGCGGTCGTTGACTTGCAGGTAGTCGATCAACGCATTGAGGTCATTGAGGCCGGTGTCCAGACGTTCGCTGGCGTCCTTGAAGACCGTGAAGTTATCGCCGCCACCGGCCATAAACGAGTTGACCGTGACTTGGTACGGGTAGTCGGCAATCACCGGCACACCGTCAATTTTCATGCTGTTGGCCAGTACCCGGTCACCTTGAGGTTTGCTGGCATCCCAGCTGTAAGTCAGCGAAGACGACGGCTGCAACGGGTAGAAGCCGAAACCGTTGTTTTGCCACTGTTGCTCCAGCAGTTGTTTCAGTTGCGCGCCGGTCAGGGTGAGGATGTTCAGGGTGTTGTTGAAGGGCTGGACCGAGGCCACCTGGCTGTAGCTGAGTTGGTCCTGGCCCGGGTCGAGAATCAGGTCGGTACGGATCCCGCCGAGGTTGATGAACGCCACTTGCGCACCCAGCGAGCGGGTGGCATGCAGTTGCGCATCGGACACCAGGTCGCCCATGGCGGACTCGCCTGCGGCGTTGAGTGTGCGTTTGACTTCTGTCGCGGCCATGCGCGCGATGGGCTTGTTCAGTTGCTCATGGCTACGGGCTTCGACTTCGGCCTGTTGTGCAGCGATTTCTGGCATCGGCTGGTAGCGCTTGGGGTCGACCACAATGTTTTCGGCCTTGGCATCCAGCAACTGGTGCTTGCCGGTGTCGATCTTCAGGTTCAGGTGCGTGACCAGACGCCCGTACGAGCTGGCCTGGGTGATCAGTTTGTCGCCCAGGCGGCACATGTAGCCCTGGTGGGTGTGCGCAGTGATCACCACTTTGATTTCCGGGGCCAGACGGTTGGTCACGTCGAGGATGTCGCCCTTGAGCTGGCTGCAATCGGTTTTGTCGAAGGATTCGGCGGTTTCGCCGCCCTGGTGAATCACCATGATCACCGCGTCCACGCCTTGCTTGTGCAGTTCTGGCAACAGCGCGTTGGCCGCTTCGGCTTCATCGATGGTGTACAGGCCGTTCATGCTTTGGGTGCTGACATAGGTCGAGACATTGCGCAGCACGGCACCGACGAACGCTATTTTCGCGCCGTTGGCTTCTTCAATCTGGTAAGCCGGGAAAAGTGTTTTGCCGGTTTGTGCGTCCATCAGGTTGGCTGCCACATAGGGGAAGCGCGTGCCTTTGTAATCCTTGCTGTACAGGCAGGCCTTTTCCGGGCGCGGTGAGTCGCAGCCGCCGTTGATCTGGCGTTGCAACTCGATCGTGCCCTGATCCAGTTCATGGTTGCCGATCACGCTGAATTTCAGCCCCAGGGTGCCGAGAGCCGTCAACGTCGGCTCGTCGGCCCACATGGCAGACATCGGCGGGCTGGCCCCAATCATGTCCCCGGCGCCGACCAACAGCGTTTGCGGGTCTTTTTTGCGCAATTCGCTGACCACACCGCTGAGGGCGTTGATGCCGCCCGCCTGCATCGTCACCTTGCCACCCGGCGCCGAGGCATCGGCGTAGGTGAACGGGTTGGGTGCGAGGTTGCCGTGGAAGTCGTTGATGGCAGCAATGTTGACCTCGACCGTTTTGCCGGGCGGGTTACAGGCGGCTATTGCCAGGGCCAGCGGCAGAATCAGGCTGGCCTGGCACAGGCGCGAGAATACATTCGACATGGGGGCTCCTTGGCTTGGCTCAGGCGGTACGTGGCTGGCCGGCCAGCGAGGCGGCAGGTGTAGGGGAGGCGACGTATTGAGTGCCCAGGCCTGCGCGCAGCAGAAGCATTTTCAGGTTGTCGTTGATCAGTTCCAGGCGATCTTGCAGGTGGCTGTTGAAGACCATGCCCACCAGTGCAATGGCGATACCTAGCGCGGTGGCGTACAGCGCAGTACCGATACCGCGGGACACTTCACCCGGGTCGGAAACACCGGCTTCGGCCAGGGCTTTGAAAGTGTCGATAATGCCCATGATGGTGCCGAGCAAGCCCAGCAGCGGTGCGCCGGCGACGACGGCTTCGAGGATCCACAGGCTGTGGGACAGCTTGCCGCGCATGGAGATATAAATGGCCTGGCCGAGGTCTTCGAGTTCCTGGTGCGAGTGCAGTTGGCGACGGCCGTCGTAAATCTGCGAGAGCAATTGCAGTGGCAGGCTGTCACGTTGGGTCAAGGCTGCTGGCAGGTCATCGACACTGCGCACTTTACCGCTGATGGCCGGGACCAGTTGGCGGGCCTTGCGCAGGGAGTAGCTGAAAAAGATGCAACGTTCAACGACGACAAAGGCGGCCAGCGCAGCAGCGCCGTACATGACGTAGAAAGTGAGATCGTGCAGCAGATTCATGTTCATCAGGTTCTTCCTATGGGTGGGTACAGCCCAGGCCCGCTGTTTAGCCGGGCCTGGTTACAGGTCAAATCAAGGGTTAGAAGCTGGCTTCAAACGAAACCATGGCAGTGCGTTCTTCACCGACGTTGTAGTACGGCGTTGCAGCGTTCAGACCGTTAACCGGCGCGGCGTTGAGCACCACGGTGCGTGCCGACGACAGGTATTCCTTGTCGAAGACGTTGAGCATCGAGACGCGGATGGCGGCAGATTTGAAGATCTTTTTGTCGACCGGCAGGCGCACACCGGCGCTCAGGTCAACGGTGGTACGGCCAGCGATTTCCTGGTCGTTGGTCAAGTCGCCGTAGTAGCTGCCGACGTATTTGCCGGCGATGTTGGCGTAGTAGCGTTTGTTGTCCCAACCGATGCTGGCGTTAAGCATGTTTTTCGGCACGTTGGCCAGTTGCTTGCCCGCGGTCGGCAGGTTTTTGTTGCGGATCGAGATGTCGTCTTTCTGCTCGGAATCGGTGTAGGTGTACGAGGTGTAGTAGTTGAAGTTGTACGGCAGCAGGCCGCTCCACTCCAGCTCAAGACCTTTGTTGACCACACTGCCGACGTTGAGCATTTCGTAGTCGCCATCCGAGTTGGTGGTCGACAACTGACGGTCGCGGTACGAGATGTGGAACAGCGTTGCGCTCAACGCCATGTCGTCCTTGGTGAAGCGCCAGCCCAGTTCCTGGTTCCAGCTCAGCTCAGGCTTGGTGCTGATCGAGTCGCCGACGTTGTACAGCACGTAGTTAGGCGGGGTACGCATGTTGCGGGTGATGTTATAGAACGCCTGGTTCTGCTCGTTGATCTGGTAGCGGGCGCTGAAGTTCGGCAAGAACTGGTGGTACTTGGCGTCACGCTTTTCAGGCTTGTTGTACAGGTCGCCGAGGTTGTTACCGTCACGCTCGACGTACTGGTAGGCAAGGCCACCGACCAGGGTCAGGTCGGGTGTCACGATCCAGGTGTCTTGCAGCGAGAGTTTCTGCGCCGGGGTAACGGTGTACTGATGGCGGCCCTGTACGGTCACGCCATTGTTGTCTTTAACCTGGTTGCCCGAGTTGTAATCGCCCCAGATGTCGCTTGGCGCGCCGTTGGCATCGATGCTGATAAATGGCTGGGTCTGGCGCTGACGGGCGCGCTCGTACCAGTAGCCCAGGTCGATGCTGTGGGACTCGTTCATGTCCCATTTCAGCTTGTTGTAGATACCTGTACGCCAGGTTTCGGTCCAGGAAGGGCGGTAGTAGGTGTCGTACGGCAGGCCCTTGAGGTCGTAGTTGCCGGCTTTGCTGCTGGTGGACGACAGGGCGGAGGCGGTCTGGCCGCTGAAGCTGCCGCCGTTGGCCCACATGTAGTAAGGCGCGATGGACAGTGACAGGTCGTCGCGCAGCTGGAAGCGCTGGGTCAGCGTGGCGGACAGGTTTTCAAACGGGTTTCGGTTGATCTTGTAATACGAGGTCAACTTGCCGCTGCTGTTGTAGATCGGGTTTTCTGCGTAATCAAGGCTGCGACCCGACTTCTCGAACTGCGCCTTGCTCAGAGTGTTGTAGTTATAGTTGTCTTGGCGGTTGTATTTAATGATGGCGTTGGTCGAGTTGCCATTGCCGTCTTCAAACAACGTGTTCCATTCAACTTTGTCTGCGCGTACAACGCCTTTACCGCGCCACTTATCACCTTCGGTGTGCGACGCCGATATATAGGTTTTAAAACCGTTGATGTCGCCGGTGTTAATACGCACAAATGATTTGTCGAGGCTGTTGGAACCTACTGCTTGTTTAACGAAAACACCAAAGTCTTTCGTCGGGCGCAGGGTCACCAGGCCAATGTTGCCACCGCTGGAACCAATATGCGGGCCGTCAATTTCCGAAGAACCTTGAGTGGCGAATATTTCACTGAAGTTTTCCGGGTCGCCGAGCAAGTTTGGATAGATCGAGTAGTCACCCGAGTCGTTGATCGGGATGCCGTCAGCCGAGACGCCGACCTGGTCGGAGTTCATGCCGCGCATGGTGAAGCTGGTGCCGCTAAGGCCCGAGGCGTCGGTGCTGGACACGTTGATGCCGGGCGTGTACTTGAGTTTGTCGAGGGCGTTGGCAGTCGGTGCCATTTCGTCCATCGCCTCTTTGGTTACCGTTGAGCGTGCCTTGGCCGAGTCTTCCTGAACCATATGGCCATTGCCCAGACTTTGGCCGGTTACTTTAACGTCGCCTATATCAACTGAATCTTGCGCGAGCGCAGACAAAGTCCAGCCGCCAACCCCAACGGCCAGCAACGTTGCAAATAAAGTATTGAGTTTCAAAACGCTTTCCTCTTGAACATCATGAGTGGAGCAGAAGTGGTTTTAGTTATTGCTCAATGTTGTATACAAGCGTGGCGCTAAAGCGGTATTTATCCTTGCCCGAAAAAGTGTTGTCGGGAAAAGGCACAACTTGGTCGAGGCGTTTCAAACTTGTTTGTGCTGCCCGATTGAGCAACATGTTTGCCGCCTTCTTTTCAATGCCCGAATCGAGCACCTTGCCGCTTCGGTCAATCAGCAACCACACCACCACATTGCCTTCCGGGCGTTGTAATGAAGCTTCGCGACCTCGCGGGTATTGCTTGTATCTCTCTAACTCCGCCAGCAGGCGAGCGGTGTAGCGGCTCTCCTGGTCTGCCGGGTTGGTGTGTGGCACTTGCGCAACAGGTCTGGTCACCGGGGCTGCCGCTGGCGGTGCTGCTGCCGGAGCGGGGGCCGGTGCCTGCACCACGGGTTGAGGCTTGGGCGGTGTCGGTGCGGCCTTGACCACTTGTGGCTTGGGCTTGGGCGGCGGCGGTTTTGGTGCCGGCGGCTTGGGCTTGGGTGGCGGTGGTGGTGGCTCTTCGATTTGCGCTTCGGCCTCTTCGATTTCCGGCGGCGGTGGCGGTTGTTCAACCACTGGCTCAGGCTCGGGCTCAGGTGGCGGCGGGAGCAATTCCTCAGGATCGATCAGGGCGATTTCGACGGTTGTATCGTCGTACTTCGGCGTGATCTTCAAGGTCGTGTGTGTGGCGCTATGAATGGCCACCGCCAGCAGGCAAATCGCTGGAAGACAGGCGATTGCTTTGCGGGATTTGAAAAGAACCGACATGACTTAGAGCTTCCGGGTCGCGATGGAAACGGAGGAGAAACCGCTGCTTTTGAGCACGTCCATCACGCTCACCAAACGCGCTACTTCAACACCCTCATCGCTGTTGAGGATGATCACCATCTTCTGCTCAGGGTTTTCCATGGCCTTGAGCTGTACCACCAGTTCGGTCTGGTCCAGATCCTTGCCGTCCAGTTGCAGACGGTCGTCCAGGCCCAGGGTAATCACAGCCTTGTTTTGCGGCTTGAGTTGTTGCGCGTGTGCAGCGCCTGGCAACTGAGTCTTGATCCCCAGCGCAGGGATCACGTTGAGACTGATCAATACGAAAAACACCAGCAGAAACATCATCACGTCGATCATCGGAATGATCTCGATATGCAGGCGTTTTTTCTTAGGTTCTTCCCAGCTTCGCATCACGTGTACTCCAGTCCACAGAGGGGATCACACAGCTGATCGCCCATTCAGATTCTCACTTGTGGTTAGCCAGGGCACAGTAGCTGTCGAACCTGTCTCAAGTGACAGGTTGGAGAGTAGGGGAGCGGTGTTTCATTTTGATTTCAGCAATATTATTTTGTTACGAAAGCTCTGGATGTGTGTTGTTTCTGTAAAGGCGCTGTGTAAGTCGCGGTTTTTTATGGGTTTTAACGTGATTTTAAGGGTTTTGTTTTGGGGCGCAGGATGTAGGTGAGTTGCTGGCTCAAACTGAAAAAAACTGACATGTGTGTCAGTTTTTTGGATTTATGAGTGGTTTTCAGCATGGGGAGGGGAAGCAGGCCGTGACAATGTCGACGACACGTTACGGTCAAGTCATGGTGATTTGTATGACAGCGAGGTTAAAACTTGCGAACAGCTCAAGATCAAAAGACCGTGAGGCAAGCTCGCTTTTATCAAACATAAAATAAGTAATTGACTCTAAAGGCTCTGTAGGAGCGAGCTTGCCACACGATCTGTTGATCTTGATCTGGCTTTTGATCTTGATCTGGCTTTTGATCTTGATCTGGCTTTTGATCTTGATCTAAGAGGCCCCGTTAAACCACGCTGACCTGTGGTGAGGGCATGCCGAGCCACAGCGAGGCACCGAGGGGTTGGGGCAAAAAGCGTTTGGTTACTTTGCGCTTTTCAAAGTGGCACGGCGTAAGGCCGGAACCCTACGTGGCCGTTGCCGCAGCAATGGATATGTACTCAAATCAAGAGCCCCCTCACCCTAGCCCTCTCCCGAAGGAGAGGGAACCGATTGGGGAATGCTGAAGATTCTCGGTAGCCTGTTTGCTGCGCGACAGCGCGGTGTCCAAGACGGCGCGGCCTTTCTTATCAAATAAAAAAATTGATTGATTCTAAAGGCCCTGTAGGAGCGAGCTTGCTCGCGATCTTTTGATCTTGATCTGGCTTTTGCTCTTGATCTAAGAGGCCCCGTTAAACCACGCTGGCCGAACGCAGGTTTTGCGCAGTGGGTAACACGGCAGGACGCCGGGTTAGCCGCGACACGGCCATGGATGGCCGATCGCGGCGGGCCCACGAAGCAAGGCCTGTGGTGAGGGCATGCCGAGCCACAGCGAGGCACCGAGTGGTGGGGCAAAAAGCGTTTGGTTACTTTGCGCTTTCAAAGTGACGCGCCGTAAGGGCGGAACCCTAAGTGGCCGTTGCCGCAGCAATGGATATGTACCCAAGAATGCCGAGGTAGATGGTTTTACGGCTGCACGCAGCCGATCGCAGCCTTCGTACCTCGTCAGCGACTACAGTGGTCTGTTTGCTGCGCGACAGCGCGGCGTCTAAGACGATCCCTCCTACAGCACCATCACCATCTCGTGCCACGCCATCCCGCCATGCTCGGAGGGTGAAGGCTGCACGTAGACATAGCCAAAATGCGTGTAGAGCTCGATGTGCTGTTCTTTGCACATCAGGTGAATGGTGGATTTACCCATGCCGCGCATATGTTCGACAAATTGGCGCATCAGCTTGCCCGCATGGCCCTTGCCTTGATGGGCCGGATCCAGCACCACCGACATGATTACGACATTGGCAGCGTCTGGGTCGTGGCCTATCAGCTCTTTGAAAGACTCGTCAGACATGACCACTTCATGGGCGCAACCACTGTTGATGAACCCGGCGATTTCGCCGTCCAGTTCCAGCACCAGGAAGCCTTCTGGATACTGACCGATACGCGTGGCGATTTTTGCGTGAGTGGCGGCTTCGTCGCCTTCGTAGGCCTGGGTTTCGATTTCGAAGCAGCGATCCGCATCAGTGGGTACTGCCTGGCGGAAGATGGGGTGTGTCATGTGGATCAATCCTGTTAAGGCGCGTGTAGGTTTGCCATTTTAAGTTCAGAACAAAATGCGCCCCAAAAGACTTAGTTCAGTCCTTTGAGGCGCATGCAGTATGGTTCTCGACCGATTCAGGTGGAAGGTGCTTATGCTTCGCGCTTAACCACCAAGGTCAAAATATCGTAACTGGCGACCAGCTCGCCCAGTTGGTTGGTCACTTCTACATCCCACGCCACTACCCCTTGCGGGATGCCTTGGGGGCTCTTCTTGCCTTGGTCAATCTTGCGCTTGCAGGTCAGGCGCGCCTGAATGGTGTCGCCAATCCCCACCGGGTTGATAAACCGCAGGGTGTCCAGCCCGTAGTTGGCCAGTACCGGGCCGGGTGCCGGGGAGACAAACAGGCCAGCCGCTGCCGACAGCACAAAGTAGCCGTGGGCAATGCGCTTGCCGAACTGCGATTCCTTGGCGGCGATGTCGTCGAAGTGCATATAGAAGTGATCACCCGACAGGCAACCGAAGTTCACCAGGTCGGCTTCGGTGACGGTGCGCCGGTGGGTCAGGAGTGACTCGCCGATCTGCAGGTCCTGGAAGTACCGGCGGAACGGGTGCACGTCGGTTTCGATGACCTTGGCGCCGCGTACGTATTCCCCGGTCACCGCTGCCAGCATGCTCGGCGAGCCCTGTACGGCGGCGCGTTGCAGGTAGTGTTTTACCGCGCGCAAACCGCCCAGTTCTTCGCCGCCCCCCGCGCGGCCCGGGCCGCCGTGCTAGAGT
>NZ_WIVR01000043.1:0-45374 GCF_009600525.1 Pseudomonas sp. FSL R10-1350 | reverse complement strand
GCATTGGCGCGTGCGACAAAGTGGTGGCGATCAACCTCGACCCTGGCTGCGACATGATCAAGCGCGCTGACTTGTCGGTGATCGGCGACGGCACGGCGGTGCTGCAAGCGTTGATCGCGGCGGTTGAGCAGTGGCGCCATGGCGCTAAGCAAAGCGCCGCCTGACCCCATGTAGGAGCGAGCTTGCCTCGCGATCTTTTAAACGATCAAAAGATCGCGAGACAAGCTCGCTCCTACAGGTTTTGTGTGTTTTGGAGAGTTATGTATGAGCATCGACACTGTCGCACTGGTTTCAATCGGCGCTCACCCCGCTTCCGGGCGGGCCCGGCGTGCCGAGAACGATGCCCGCGCTGTTGAGCTGGGCCTGCAACTGGCTGGGGATAACCTGCATGTGCTGCACGCCGGTAACCCTCACGAGCCCGCGCTGCGCGCTTATCTGGGCATGGGCCTGGACGAACTGCATGTTCTTGAACAACCCGAGCACGCCGACGCGGTGCCGGTGCTGCGCGATTACTTGCGTGAGTCCGGGGTTCAACTGGTGCTGGCCGGCAGCCAGGCCGAAACCGGCGAAGGGTCGGGCATGCTCCCGTACCTGCTGGCCGAGCAATTGGGCTGGCCGCTGCTGGTGGGCGTGGCGCACATCGAATCTATCCACAACGGTGTGGCGACGGTGCTGCAAGCGCTGCCCCGTGGCCAGCGACGTCGGCTCAAGGTACGCCTGCCGTTTATGGCCACTGTGGATAACGCCGCGCCTAAAGCCCGGCAGAGCGCCTATGGCCCGGCCACACGCGGGCAAATCGGCGCCCAGGAGGTAGAAGTGGTGGAGGACGAGTTATCCACACGCGGGCTTTTCCAGACCGCCAAGCCGCGCCCCAAGCGCTTGAAGGTGATCAAGGCCAAAAGCGGCGCTGACCGCATGAAGGCCGCCACAGCCAAGGCGGCCGGAGGTTCGGGGCAAGTGCTCAAAGGCGTGAGTGCCGAAGAGGGCGCACAGGCGATTTTGAAGTTACTCATCGAAGAAGGCGTGGTGCGCTGAGTTGCCCACAAAGTCTGTTAGCGCTTATGTGGATAAGTTGTTTGCTATCGGCTAAGCGCCATACAGATCAAGGCTTTCAAGCATCTGATCAAAAAACAGCCAATTACCGTTGTTATCCACTGCGCAGCCGTTAAACCCTTGAACAATGGCGCCTTTAAGGGGTTTTCCACAGTCGGGCAGGGCGGTGCATAAGTTGCACACATTCTCTGTTGGCGGTTATGTGGATAACGTGTTCGCGGTTAGCTACAGCCCATATAAAACGTGGCTTACACAGTTTTGATCAAAAAATAGCCAATCGCCTTTTTAAGGATAACTTACCCACTTCCCCACAATTGCTGTGGGTGTGGCTGTGGATAAGATGTTGGTGAAGGGCTGCATGCCTTTGAACGCGTGGCCTGGGGCGTGTTGATCAAAAAATGAGCTGTGCACAGTAACACTTGGTCATAAACCCCCTTGGCGCACGCGCCGTGGGCTGCGTTAAAAAGAGCGCCTTAAGCCTGTGGAGTGACGCATATGCCAATTTTGTTTCGTCCAGCGTTGCAAACGGATGCGCGCGACATCGCGCGCCTGTTTCAAATTTCATCTGAGGGAGGCGCCGATTACATCTGGAGCCTCATCGCACAACCGGGCGAGGCGCTGCTGGACGTGGGCGAGCGTCGCTATGCCCGTGAAGGGGTGAATTTCTCGTATGAGAACTGCCTGATTGCCGAGGCCGAAGGCCGCGTGATTGGCATGATGCACAGCTACGTGATGCGTGAAGACCCGAACCCTGAGCCTGTGACCGACCCGGTGCTGGCGCCGTACGCCGACATGGAGGTCCCCGACACGCTGTATATCTCCAGCCTGGCCTTGCATGAAGGGTGGCGCGGCCTGGGCTTGGGCCAGGAGTTTCTTAAATACGCGCACCAGCGTTGTGATGAGTTAGGGCTCAAGGGCTTGAGCCTGATCGACTACGCCGCCAACACCGGCGCCCGCCGGTTCTATGAGCGTCATGGGTTTACGATTGTTAAAACCTGCACCGTCGTCCCGCACCCGATGATCGGGGTGACAGGCGAGGCGTATTTGATGTTTCTGGAGCGTAAGCCCCTGTAGGAGCGAGCTTGTCTCGCGAGCTTTTAAACCATCAAAAGATCGCGAGGCAAGCTCGCTCCTACAGGGTTGATATCACTGGGTGACGACGCCTTTGAGGTAGGCCGCTGGCGCTGCGCCCAGGTTGTTCAGCAGGCGATCGCTGTACCAGTCGATAAAGTTGACCACTCCAAACTCGTAGGTCTTGGAGTACGGTCCCGGCTGGTAAGCCGTAGAGTTGATGCCGCGCTGGTTTTCTTCGGCCAGGCGACGGTCCTGGTTGTTGGTTTCGTCCCAGACTTTACGCATGCGCTCCACGTCGTAGTCCACGCCTTCTACCGCATCTTTGTGCACCAGCCATTTGGTGGTGACGATGGTTTCTTGCGAGCCGATCGGCCACACGGTGAACACCAGAATGTGGTCGCCCATGCAGTGGTTCCAGGAGTGCGGCAGGTGCAGGATGCGCATCGAGCCCAGGTCCGGGTTTTTGATCCGGCCCATGAGTTTTGCACAGCCTTGTTTGCCGTCCAGGGTCATCGATACGGTGCCTTTAAGCAGCGGCATGCGCACGATGCGGTTACGCAAGCCGAAGCTGGCGTGGGCATAGGGAATTTTTTCGGCGTCCCAGGCAGCGGCAGAGGCGGCCACGTGATCCTTGAACGCCTGGTCGGCGCGCGGGTCGGTCACGTCGTCCCATTCCAGCAGGGTTTTCAACAGCTCCGGGTGCGAGCCGCCGCAGTGGTAGCACTCGCGGTTGTTTTCAATCACCAGCTTCCAGTTGGCTTTTTCGACCAGGGTGGTCTGGATCGCCACCTTGGTGTTTTCCATGTCGTAAGGTTCCATGTAGTGGTTCAGCGTGGCCAGGAACTCGTCAATCGCCGGTGGGTTCTCGGCCATGCTGATAAAGATGTAGCCGCCTGCGGTTTTCACGTTGACCGGCTTGAGGCCGTACTGCTTCATGTCGAAATCGGCGCCCATCTCGGTGCCGGCAAACAGCAGGCGCCCGTCCAGCTCGTAGGTCCATTGGTGGTAGTGGCACACCAGCTTGGCGACTTTGCCTTTCTCGCTGGTACACAGCCGCGAGCCGCGGTGGCGACACACGTTATGGAAGGCATGTACCTGGCCTTCAGCGCCACGGATCACGATGATCGGGTTCTTGCCCACTTGCAGGGTCAAGAAGTTGCCCTTGGCCGGGATCTCGCAGGTCATGCCCGCAATCAGCCATTCCTTTTGAAAGATCTCTTGCATGTCGATTTCGAACAGACGCTCGTCGTTATAAAACGGCTGCGGCAGCGAAAACGTCCGCTCGCGATTTTGCAACATCTCGGCGGTGGCCTTGCGTGCAGGTTCTAGTGGATCGCCCAGGCTCAGGGTTGCGGTGACGTCCATCGTTGTAGTCCTCATGGCCATTCGACGTGGCCTAAAAGTGGCTGATCAGGGGTGCGACACAAGGCAAAGCAAAAACTGTTGTCAGTGGCGCTGAGTGTGCGTTCGAAGTGCCTGATCGCCATATCTGCGGGCGACATGGCCCAATCTGTTCCCGACGCTGCAAGAGCTGTTTTCAGCGGCTGGTCGCGATAAGTATGTGAATGTCGCGAATAGGTAAATGGCCGCCCAAGGGCATGCGCAAAATCGCCAGCAAGAGGCCGACAGTCGGCCGTGGAGAAGCGTATGTCCAACAGCTTTCTGAATCCGGTTACCACTCAAACCTGGGCCAATGGCCGGCACATCGTGCGTTGCGTCAAAGTGATTCAGGAAACCTGGGATGTGCGCACGTTCTGCTTTATGGCGGACCAGCCGATTTTGTTCTTTTTCAAGCCGGGGCAGTTCGTGACCCTGGAACTGGAGATCGACGGCGACCCGGTGATGCGTTCGTACACCATCTCTAGCTCACCGTCGGTGCCGTACAGTTTTTCGGTGACGATCAAGCGCGTGCCGGGCGGGCGTGTGTCTAACTGGCTGCACGACACCCTGCAAGAAGGCCAGGAGCTGGCGGTGCATGGCCCGGTCGGACTGTTTAACGCCATCGACGCGCCCAGCCCGAAGGTCCTGTACCTGAGCGGCGGCGTGGGCATCACCCCGGTGATGTCGATGGCGCGCTGGTTCTACGACACCAACGCCAATGTCGACATGGTGTTTATCCACAGCGCCCGTTCGCCCAAAGACATCATTTACCACCGCGAGCTGGAACACATGGCGTCGCGCATCGACAACTTCAGCCTGCACCTGATCTGCGAGAAGCATGGCCTGGGTGAACCGTGGGCGGGGTATCGCGGTTACTTGAACCACAAAATGCTCGACCTGATGGCGCCCGACTTTATGGAGCGCGAAGTATTCTGCTGCGGGCCTACGCCGTACATGAATGCGGTGAAACGCCTGCTGGAAAGCAACGGTTTTGACATGAGCCGTTACCACGAAGAATCGTTTGGTGCGACGCCACCCGAGGTGCGGGCAGACGCCATCGAACAAGCCGAGCAAGCGGCCGATGCGCCGGAGCTGGACGTGGCCGACCTCAACCAGGTGGAATTCACCGCGTCGGGCAAGAGCATTCGCGTGGGCCCGGCTGAAACCGTGCACGCAGCCGCAGCCAAGCTTGGCCTGATGATCCCCAAAGCCTGCGGCATGGGCATTTGCGGCACCTGCAAAGTGCTCAAATTGGGCGGCGAAGTCGAGATGGAACACAACGGCGGCATCACCGACGATGACGTGGCAGAAGGCTACATCTTGTCGTGCTGCAGCGTGCCCAAGGGCGATGTGCGCATCGAATTCTGAAAGGGACTGTAGGAGCGAGCTTGTCTCGCGATCTTTTGATCGTTAAAAAAGCTCGCGAGGCAAGCTCGCTCCTACAGTGTATTCAGCAGTCTCGGGAACAAAGGTTGCAAACCGCAGTCTTTAGGGCGCGTAAAGGCAGGTCTTCGCTAGCTTAGCGGTCGACTTTTCTTTATCGTACGCGCCCTCTGAAAACTGCTTGAGAACACCACCATGATTGAGTCATCCCTTAGCAAACTGGAACAACTGGTCAGCGACCTGGTTCAGCAAAAACAAGAACTGCTGGACGCCAACACTCAGCTGAACGCTGAACTGGCCCAGGCCAAAGATGAAAACGAAAGCCTGCAACTGTCGCTGATGGAAGCCGAAGAGAAGCAAGGCGCTACCGCTGCACGCATTCAAGCCCTGGTTGAGCGCGCGAGCGTGAGCCCTGTCAACGCATGAGCGCGGACAGAGACGGAGTAAATGTCGTCTCGATTTTGGGGAACGACTACACGATCAAGGCACCGGAAGGCGAGAAACAAACGCTGCTGGCCGCCACGGTCATGTTGAAAGCTGCCCTGGCCGAAACGAAAAGAAAGTACCCGAGCTTGATCGGGGACAAATTGCTGGTTTTGGCCGCGTTGAATCTGTGCTCACAACAGATTGAATTGCAACTGAGCCACAAACAGGAACTCGACCGTTATCAAGAGCAAGTCAGCGCCACGGTCGATGTGATTGAGCGAACCCTCGGGCAAGTCTGAGTCGGCGCGCATCACAGAGGCGGGCAAGGCAGGTAGCACCAGCACACGCTGCCTTGTCCGCTATTAACCTGAGCAGGCCTTGCTTATTTGGGTAGCCTGATCGACGTGAGCGGTTTCAAGAACGCTTCGAGTTGCTGCATTTCATCTTTAATAGCGTCGACGTTGTCGGATGATAACGGGCCGTCAAAGTTAACCTTGCCCATATAGTGCTCTATCCGACGGGTAACGTTTGTCGCTTGCGTGTGGTAATCGTTTTTTAAAACGTTTAAGGTTTCGGCCTCATTCAGCGCCTGGGTGACGGCGGCGTGTTTTTTTTGTAACTCGATCAGTACGGATTCATGGTCTCGGCATTTCTGGATCTCAAGCCTTAATACGTTTCGGGCTTCGATCATTTTTAGATAGTTCAAATGCTCGGAAATATAGCTCAAGTACTTTTTCAGCAGAATGAGTGCTTGTTTGAGGATTTCGACTTTTGACGCTGAAAAACTGACAGCGTTAATGGTTTCTTCGCTGGGGATCCAGTCCGCCAGGTAATCGGCAATATTTTTTTCGTCAATTAAATGAATGGCAGTGCTCAGGGTTTGCAAGTCAACGTTCAGCTGTTGTTGGCGTAACTTGTTATTTTCAAGCTTGGTGTTAATGTCCTCGGTCATCGAGTGCGGTACGCGCAAGTCCAGCTCAGACAGTTTGATATCATCGAGGTCATTTTGTGTGTTCTCCATGGCCAGGAGCAATTGGGCGATGACACGGTGCGATTCTTTTTGGCTGGTCAGGTAATCGTGTTCCAGTGCTGCGATCGATTGTTTTTTTTGTTCGTCGCCCAGTGACGGGCTGTTTTCTATCTCTAGGATCATTGGCCGTAAACGGATGTAATTTTTGTCGGTTAACCGTACGGCTATTTTCACTGTGTGAGTGAGCAGTGTCTCGTGGGCTGCGTTAATCGCTTTATCCAGGCGCTGGACCTTTGAGCCCAGAGCGCTGTTAAATGAAAGTTCCAGACGGCCTGCCAAGGCATTGATGTTTTTTTTATTGTTCTTGATAAGCGCAATATTGATTAAGGGGAAGTCAGTCACAGTAAACATCCTTGCTTAAGGGTTTGATTGATTGGCGGTGTATAAAACATCCAGCAATGCGCTAACGGTCAGGTTGACTTCTTTCCAGGGCGCGATGGTGCGATCGATATTGGCTTGAAAAGAGATTAATGCCTGACCGGTTTTAATCAGCTTGAAGTCAGTCGCTGAGGTTTCGATATGGGCAATGATGGTTGCCCATACTTTTTTTAGCTTTTCGGTGGCTTCTGCCGCGCCACCCATGGCGGTCTCCAACGTACGCAGAGACAGGCTGTGTTCCGTAACCAGCTTTGGAATACCTTCGGTGGCGAGGAGCTCGCTTTCGAGTTGGGTGATCTCCCGGTTCAGTTTCCCCACGTGGTGTATGACGTCTATCAGCTCAGGGCTTAACAAAGCGGGGCCATTAAGAAAGTTTATTAAGAGGCTAAGTGGGTTGGCAGCGGACAGTCCGATCTTGCTAATGTCGAACGCCAAGAGTTTGGTCTTTTCGTTATTTTTTTGTTTGTGTGTTTCCCGTGCTTCGTTCAAGCGCAACATTAACCGATTGGCATGATCGGCGCTGGACACTTTACTCAATGTATTGATGCTGCGTTCGACAAGAGGAATCAAGTGTTGCGCAAGTTTATTATTAAACGAGGTGATCTCTTTGTGCAGGTTGTCGGTCTCACTGGATGCCTTTGCGATGCTTATTTTAAGGTCGTCAAATGTACTGCCGAGAGTCTTATGGACTTTTTCGTCTACGGGGTCAAAGGGAATGGGCGGCAAATGTTCGATTGAGGTGCTCTCAAACTTTTCAATCTTTTCAACAATAGGCATTTGGGAAATGGTGTCAGACAGGCGGGTCATGAAGGTGGTCAGGTTATATGAAAACACTTTCAGGCGCTCACCCGAGGCAAATAATCCTGTCTCTATATCGGGCCAGAGCAGCGCGTGCCGGTGAATGCTCTCATGAATGGTTAACAGCTCAAGGGTGCTAAATTCGGCTGTTTCAAGTTTGCCAAGTTTTTCATGTATGTCTGGCAGGGTTTTAGGCAGTTTTTTAGCGGTGTGAACATACTCTTTAATGAGCTTCATGTCTTCGGCTGTTAAGAATAATCGCGCCTCCGGACTGTTGAGGGCTTCGAAGAAGGGTGGGGGTTCATTAATGGCTGTTTTATTAATACGCTCGCGGTTTATATATTCACTGTCGGGTGTCATTTGTTTCATGGTGTTAACCTTTTATCAGTCAGTTAGGTGATGACCCTCAAGCAGGGGTTTGCATGGCCTTAGTCAAACGCTATTTGAGTGTATTAGCCATAAGTGGAAGTCGTTTGTAGAGGTAAGAATACTGACTTGTTTTACTATTGTTCAGGCGTTGAAGATGTAGGTTTTATGGTTGCAAGTTAGATTAATTGAAATAATTGACAGAAAAAAAAGGGAGCATAAGTAGCTCCCTTAGTGGTTTAAAACAGGACGTCGCGTGATGTTTAGTTAGCCAACATTACTTCTCGAATATCCGCCGCCAATTCCCGCACCCGTGCTTCTTCGGTGTCCCACGAGCACATGAAGCGGGCGCCGCCTTTGCCAATGAAGGTGTAGAAGCGCCAGCCCTTGGCGGTCAATGCGGCCACCGCTGGCTCCGACAGTTGCAAAAACACGCCGTTGGCCTGCACCGGGAACATCAGTTCAACGCCTGGAATATCGCTGACCAGTTGGCTGAGCAATTGCGCGCAATGGTTAGCGTGGCGGGAGTGTTTGAGCCAGGCCTGGTTTTCCAGCAAGCCCACCCACGGTGCTGACAAAAAGCGCATTTTCGACGCCAGTTGCCCGGCCTGTTTGCAGCGGTAGTCAAAGTCCACCGCCAGGTCGTGGTTGAAGAACAAAATCGCTTCGCCCACCGCCATGCCGTTTTTCGTACCGCCAAAGCACAGCACGTCTACCCCGGCTTTCCAGCTCAGGTCGGCCGGCGAGCAGCCCAAAAATGCACAGGCGTTGGAGAAGCGCGCGCCGTCCATGTGCAGCAGCAGGCCCAGCTCTTTACAGGTGGCGCTGATGGCGCGGATTTCTTCAGGGGTGTACACCGTGCCCACTTCAGTGGCCTGGGTGATGGTCACCACGCGCGGTTTTGGGTAGTGAATGTCTTTGCGCTTGAGGGCGATCTCGCGGATCGACTCCGGGGTGATCTTGCCGTTTTCTGTGCGGGCCAGCAGCAGTTTGGAGCCGTTGGAAAAAAACTCCGGGGCGCCGCATTCGTCGGTCTCGACGTGGGCGGTTTCGGAGCAGATCACGCTGTGGAAGCTCTGGCACAACGACGACAACGCCAGCGAGTTGGCCGCCGTGCCGTTGAAGGCGAAGAACACTTCGCAGTCGGTTTCAAACAAGGTGCGGAAGTCGTTGGCCGCACGCAGGGTCCACTCGTCATCGCCGTAAGAACGTTGATGGCCGTGGTTGGCTTTTTCCATGGCAGACCAGACTTCGGGGCAGATACCGGAGTAGTTGTCGCTGGCGAATTGTTGGCTCTTATCAGTCATTTCCCGGTTCCGTGTCGAAGGGTGTGCTGCACTTTATCCAAGAACGCGGCGGGTGCACAGACACACACACATCCTGTAGGAGCGAGCTTGCCTCGCGAGCTTTTAAACGATCAAAAGATCGCGAGGCAAGCTCGCTCCTGCAGACTCTGCGTTTGCGTGATGTCGTAAACGCGCCATTGCGTGGCGCGCGCAGGCATTTGATCGGCCTGTACCGGCTCTACCATCTGGCTCAAAGGGCATAAGCCTCACCGAGACGAATGGCGCGCTGGCGCTGGGAGAACGCAATGTTCAGCAAACAGGATCAGATTCAGGGTTACGACGATGCCTTGATGGCGGCGATCAACGCTGAGGAGCAGCGTCAGGAAGATCACATCGAGCTGATTGCCTCCGAGAACTACACCAGCCAGCGGGTCATGCAAGCGCAGGGCAGCGGCCTGACCAACAAGTACGCCGAAGGCTACCCCGGCAAGCGCTATTACGGCGGTTGCGAACATGTGGATAAAGTCGAGCAGTTGGCCATCGACCGCGCCAAGCAACTGTTCGGCGCCGATTACGCCAACGTGCAGCCGCACTCGGGCAGCCAGGCTAACGCTGCGGTGTACCTGGCGTTGCTCAATGCCGGTGACACCGTGCTGGGCATGAGCCTGGCCCATGGCGGCCATTTGACCCACGGCGCCAGCGTGAGCTTTTCGGGCAAGTTGTACAACGCCGTGCAGTACGGCATCGACACGGCCACCGGGCTGATTGACTACGACGAAGTGGAACGTTTAGCGGTCGAACATCAGCCAAAGATGATCATTGCAGGGTTCTCGGCCTACTCCAAAACGCTAGATTTCGCACGCTTTCGCGAAATCGCTGACAAGGTCGGTGCGTACTTTTTTGTCGACATGGCCCACGTGGCCGGGCTGGTTGCAGCGGGCTTGTACCCGAACCCGCTGCCGTACGCCGATGTGGTAACCACCACCACCCACAAAACCCTGCGCGGGCCACGTGGCGGGCTGATTTTGGCCAAGAGCAACGAAGCGCTGGAAAAGAAATTCAACTCGGCGGTGTTCCCCGGCGGTCAAGGCGGCCCGTTGATGCATGTGATTGCCGCCAAGGCCGTGTGCTTTAAAGAAGCACTGGAGCCGGGCTTCAAAACCTATCAGCAACAGGTGATCGACAACGCCCAGGCCATGGCCGAGGTGTTTATCAAACGCGGCTACGACGTGGTCTCAGGCGGCACCGACAACCACCTGTTTTTGGTCAGCCTGATCCGTCAGGGCCTGACCGGCAAAGACGCCGACGCCGCCTTGGGCCGTGCGCACATCACCGTCAACAAAAACGCCGTGCCGAACGACCCGCAATCGCCGTTCGTGACCTCGGGCCTGCGCATCGGCACCCCGGCGGTGACGTCCCGTGGTTTCAAGGTGGCGCAGTGCACGGAGTTGGCGGGCTGGATTTGCGACATCCTCGATCACCTCGGTGACCCCGATATCGAGGCCGATGTGGCGCGTCAGGTGACGTCGCTGTGCAAAGACTTCCCGGTTTATCGCTGAGCGCGTTTTTGGAGTAAGCCCTATGCAACGGTACTCAGGTTTCGGCCTTCTTAAGCACTCGTTCAGCCACCACGAAAACTGGCAAAAAATGTGGCGCACGCCGACCCCCAAAAAGGTCTATGACGTGGTCATCGTCGGCGGCGGCGGGCATGGTCTGGCCACCGCGTATTACCTGGCCAAAGAGCACGGCATCACCAACGTGGCCGTGGTCGAAAAAGGCTGGTTGGGCGGCGGCAACACGGCGCGCAACACCACCATCGTGCGTTCCAACTATTTGTGGGACGAGTCGGCGCACCTGTACGAACACGCCATGAAGTTGTGGGAAGGCTTGTCCCAGGACCTCAACTACAACGTCATGTTCTCGCAGCGCGGCGTTTACAACCTGTGCCACACCCTGCAAGACATGCGCGACTCGGAACGCCGGGTCAGCGCCAACCGCCTCAATGGCGTGGACGGCGAACTGCTTAACGGCAAGCAAGTGGCGGACGAGATTCCGTACCTCGATTGCTCAAAAAACACCCGCTACCCGATCATCGGCGCCACCGTGCAACGGCGCGGCGGCGTGGCCCGGCATGACGCTGTGGCCTGGGGTTTTGCCCGGGCCGCCGACGCCCTGGGCGTGGACTTGATCCAGCAGACCGAAGTGCTCGGCTTTCGCAAAGAGAACGGCGTGTGCATCGGTGTTGAAACCAGCAAGGGCTTTATCGGCGCCAAGCGCGTGGGCGTGGTCACGGCCGGTAACTCCGGGCACATGGCGCGCCAGGCCGGGTTCCGTCTGCCGATCGAATCGCACCCGCTGCAAGCGCTGGTGTCGGAGCCGATCAAGCCGATTATCGACAGCGTGATTATGTCCAACGCCGTACACGGCTACATCAGCCAGTCCGACAAGGGCGACCTGGTGATCGGTGCCGGTATCGACGGATGGGTCGGCTACGGCCAGCGCGGCTCGTACCCGGTGATCGAACACACTATTCAAGCGATTGTGGAGATGTTCCCGGTGCTGTCGCGCGTGCGCATGAACCGCCAATGGGGCGGCATCGTCGACACCACACCGGACGCCTGCCCGATCATCTCGAAAACCCCGGTCCCGAATCTGTTCTTCAACTGCGGCTGGGGCACGGGCGGTTTTAAAGCCACGCCGGGCTCGGGCAACGTGTTTGCCGCCAGTTTGGCCAAAGGCGAAATGCACCCGCTGGCGGCGCCGTTTTCCATTGACCGTTTTTACAACGGCGCCCTAATCGATGAGCACGGCGCAGCCGCTGTCGCCCACTAACAGGAGAAACACCCATGTTGCATATCTTCTGTCCTCATTGTGGCGAGTTGCGCTCCGAAGAAGAGTTTCACGCCAGCGGCCAGGCGCATATTCCGCGCCCGCTCGACCCTAACGCCTGCACCGACAAAGAGTGGGGCGACTACATGTTCTTTCGCGATAACCCACGCGGCCTGCACCACGAACTGTGGAACCACGTCGCCGGTTGCCGCCAGTTCTTTAACGCCACGCGCAACACCGTGACCTACGAAATTTTGGAAACCTACCTGATTGGTAGCAAACCGCAGTTCACCGAACAGGCCGCGCCGGTTGCGCCTGCAGCCACCCGCGAGCTGGGAGAAAAGGTATGAGCCAGACCCATCGCTTGCCTAACGGCGGCCGTGTTGATCGCAGCAAAGTGCTGACCTTTACCTTCAACGGCCAACAGTACAAAGGCTATGAAGGCGACAGCCTGGCGGCCGCGTTGCTGGCCAATGGTGTCGACATCATCGGTCGCAGTTTCAAGTACTCCCGGCCTCGGGGCATTTATGCCGCTGGTGCCGAAGAGCCCAACGCAGTGCTGCAAATCGGCGCCACCGAAGCCACGCAAATCCCCAACGTGCGCGCCACGCAACAGGCGCTGTATCAAGGGTTGGTGGCCACCAGCACCAACGGCTGGCCCAACGTCAACACCGACATGATGGGCATTTTGGGCAAGGTCGGCGGCAAGCTGATGCCGCCGGGTTTTTACTACAAAACCTTTATGTACCCGCAGTCGTTCTGGATGACTTACGAGAAGTACATCCGCAAGGCGGCAGGCTTGGGCCGTTCGCCTACGCAGAATGACCCCGATACCTACGACAACATGAACCACCATTGCGACGTGCTGATTGTCGGCGCCGGGCCTGCCGGATTAGCTGCTGCCCTGGCGGCTGCGCGTAGCGGTGCACGGGTGATTGTCGCCGATGAGCAGGAAGAGTTTGGCGGCAGCCTGCTGGACAGCCGCGAAAGCCTGGACGGCAAACCGGCCATGGAGTGGGTGGCGAAGGTGATCGCTGAACTCAAGAGCCTGCCGGGCGTGCTGTTGCTGCCGCGGGCGACGGTCAACGGTTATCACGACCACAACTTTCTGACCATTCACGAGCGCCTCACTGACCACCTGGGTGACCGTGCGCCGATTGGCCAAGTGCGCCAACGCCTGCACCGGGTCCGGGCCAAGCGCGTGGTGCTGGCCACGGGCGCCTGTGAACGCCCGCTGGTGTACGGCAATAACGACGTGCCGGGCAACATGCTGGCCGGCGCGGTGTCGACCTACGTGCGCCGCTACGGCGTGGCGCCGGGTAAAAAACTGCTGCTCAGCACCAACAACGATTACGCCTACCGCGTCGCGCTGGACTGGCTTGATGCCGGCCAACAGGTGGTGGCGGTGGCCGATGCACGGAGCAACCCGCGAGGCGCGCTGGTTGAAGAGGCGCGGGCCAAAGGCATTCGGATTTTGACCGGCAGTGCGGTGATCGAAGCCCGTGGCAGCAAGCGCGTGACCGGCGCCCGCGTGGCGGCCATTGACCTTAAAACCCACAGCGTTACCAGCCCCGGCGAATGGCTGGTGTGTGACCTGGTGGCGACCTCGGGCGGTTACAGCCCGGTGGTGCACCTGGCCTCGCACTTGGGCGGCAAGCCGATCTGGCGCGAAGACATTCTGGGTTTTGTACCGGGCGAAGCGCCGCAAAAGCGCGTGTGCGTCGGCGGCATCAATGGCGTGTACGGGTTGGGTGACAGCCTGGCCGATGGTTTTGAAGGCGGCGTGCGCGCAGCCAGCGAAGCCGGGTTTAAAGCGGTCGAGGGCGTGTTGCCCAAAGCCTTGAACCAAGTGCAGGAAGCCACCGTGGCGCTGTTTCAGGTGCCCCACGAAAAAGCCACGGCGCGGGCCCCCAAACAATTTGTCGACCTGCAAAACGACGTGACGGCGGCCGCGATTGAGCTGGCCACCCGCGAAGGCTTTGAGTCGGTCGAGCATGTTAAACGCTACACCGCGCTGGGCTTTGGTACTGACCAGGGCAAGCTGGGCAACGTTAACGGTCTGGCGATTGCTGCGCGTTCGTTGAACGTGACCATCCCGCAGATGGGCACCACTATGTTCCGCCCCAACTACACGCCGGTGACGTTCGGCGCGGTGGCGGGTCGTCATTGCGGGCACATCTTTGAGCCGGTGCGTTACACCGCGTTGCAGGCCTGGCACGTGAAACAGGGCGCCGAGTTTGAAGACGTCGGCCAATGGAAACGCCCGTGGTACTTCCCGCGTCATGGCGAAGACCTGCACGCAGCGGTTAAACGCGAGTGCCAGGCGGTGCGCGACAGCGTCGGTATTCTGGACGCCTCGACCCTGGGCAAAATCGACATTCAAGGCCCCGATGCGCGGGAGTTTTTAAACCGCATTTACACCAACGCCTGGACCAAGCTGGATGTGGGCAAGGCGCGTTACGGGCTGATGTGCAAAGAAGACGGCATGGTCTTCGACGACGGTGTGACGGCGTGTCTGGCCGACAACCATTTCGTCATGACCACCACCACCGGCGGTGCGGCCCGCGTGCTGCAATGGCTGGAAATATATCAACAGACTGAATGGCCGGAGCTCAAGGTGTACTTCACCTCGGTCACTGACCATTACGCGACGCTGACCTTGAGCGGCCCCAACAGCCGCAAGCTGCTGAGCGAAGTGACCGACATTGATCTGGACCGCGAAGCGTTCCCGTTCATGACCTGGAAAGAAGGCCTGGTGGCGGGCGTGCCGGCGCGGGTGTTCCGTATTTCGTTTACCGGCGAGCTGTCGTACGAGGTCAACATCCAGGCTGACTACGCCATGGGCGTGCTGGAAATAATCGCCGAGGCGGGCAAGCAGTACAACCTGACCCCGTACGGCACCGAGACCATGCACGTGCTGCGCGCCGAGAAGGGCTTCATCATCGTCGGCCAGGACACCGACGGCTCCATGACCCCGGACGACCTCAACATGGGCTGGTGTGTGGGCCGCACCAAACCGTTCTCGTGGATCGGCTGGCGCGGCATGAACCGCGAAGACTGTGTGCGTGACCAGCGCAAACAATTGGTGGGCCTCAAGCCGGTCGACCCGAATAAATGGCTGCCGGAAGGCGCGCAACTGGTGTTCGATCCTAAACAGACCATCCCGATGACCATGGTTGGCCATGTGACCTCCAGCTATGCGCACAACTCGCTGGGGTATTC
This sequence comes from Pseudomonas sp. FSL R10-1350, assembly GCF_009600525.1. Classification (NCBI taxonomy): domain Bacteria; kingdom Pseudomonadati; phylum Pseudomonadota; class Gammaproteobacteria; order Pseudomonadales; family Pseudomonadaceae; genus Pseudomonas; species Pseudomonas sp. FSL R10-1350. The sequence goes on along the minus strand of NZ_WIVR01000043.1, from coordinate 30,149 downwards.
GTTTGCCATGGGCGTGGTCAAGGGGGGCCTCAAGCGCCTCGGCGAGCGGGTGTTCTCACCCCAGGCGGATGGCAGCGTGATCGAGGCTGAAATTGTGTCTTCGGTGTTCTTCGACCCGAAAGGCGACCGGCAGAATATTTGAGTGGGTGATCTCATGACGACCGCAAACGTATACCAACAACGCCCGGACTCGGGCGCCAAAGCCGAGTCATCGCTGCATCACGCCCACCTGGCCAAGTTGATCGGCAAGGGCCGTAAAAACCCCGGCGTGACCGTGCGCGAGAAAAAACTGCTGGGCCACCTGACCCTGCGCGGCGAAGCCAAAGACCCGGCTTTTGCCGAAGGTGTGCACAAGGCGCTGGGCCTGGAGTTGCCGGTAGCCTTGAGCCTGGTGGCCAAGGGCGACAGCTCGCTGCAATGGATGGGCCCGGATGAATGGCTGCTCATCGTCCCCGGCGGTCAAGAATACGCCGTGGAACAAACCCTGCGCGCCGCGTTGGCGGGCCTGCATATTTCGGTGGTCAACGTCAGTGGCGGGCAGCAACTGCTGGAGCTGAGCGGGCCGAACGTGCGCAACGTGCTGATGAAGTCGACGAGCTACGACGTGCACCCCGACAACTTCCCGGTGGGCAAGGCGGTGGGCACCGTGTTTGCCAAGTCGCAGCTGGTGATCCGGCACACGGCTGAAGACACTTGGGAGCTGTTGATCCGCCGCAGTTTCTCGGATTACTGGTGGCTGTGGCTGCAAGATGCGGCGGCGGAATATGGGCTGAATGTTGAGGCCTGATGTCCACTGCAAGTCTCCTGTGGGAGCGGGCTTGCTCGCGATGGCATCAGCGCGGTGAATCAAATACACCGCGTCGCTTGAATCGCGAGCAAGCCCGCTCCCACAGGGGGGTGTTAACTCTCATATAACAAGGAATTGCACCATGAGCCGCGCCCCTGACACCTGGATTCTCACGGCCGACTGCCCCAGCCTGCTGGGCACGGTCGACGCTGTGACCCGTTACCTGTTTGAACACCGCTGCTACGTCACTGAGCACCATTCCTTCGACGACCAGCGTTCGGGGCGATTTTTTATTCGCGTTGAATTCCGTCAGCCCGACGGTTTTGACGAGAACGCCTTTCGCGAAGGGCTCGCTGAGCGGGGCAAGGCCTTTGGCATGACCTTTGAGCTGACCCCGCCGCACTACCGGCCCAAAGTGCTGATCATGGTGTCCAAGGCTGATCATTGCCTCAACGACTTGCTGTATCGCCAACGCATCGGCCAACTGTCGATGGACGTGGTGGCCGTGGTCTCCAACCACCCCGACCTTGAGCCGCTGGCGCAATGGCATGGCATCCCGTATCACCACTTCGCCCTCAACCCGACCGACAAGCCCGCGCAAGAAGCCCGCGTGTGGCAAGTGATCGAAGACACCGGCGCCGAACTGGTGATCCTTGCCCGCTACATGCAAGTGCTGTCGCCCGAGCTTTGCCGCAAACTCGACGGCAAGGCCATCAACATTCACCACTCCTTGCTCCCCGGTTTTAAAGGCGCCAAGCCGTATCACCAGGCCTACGAGAAAGGCGTGAAACTGGTGGGCGCCACCGCGCACTACATCAATAACGACCTGGACGAAGGCCCGATCATCGCCCAGGGCGTGGAGGTGGTTGATCACAGTCACTACCCCGAAGACTTGATCGCCAAAGGCCGCGACATTGAAGCCCAGACCCTGGCGCGGGGTGTGGGCTATCACATTGAACGGCGGGTTTTTTTGAATGGGGGGAGGACGGTGGTGTTGTAGCTCCAGCCTATGTTTTGCGAATAGTACTGACCGTGGTGCTGGCAGTCGCAGCGGAGTTTGGCGCTCGTGATGTCCGCACAAAATCGGGCGGGGGAGGTGGAATAAAGTCGGGAGGCGGCGACGATGACCTTGATTGGGGGCGGCTTCTCGGAGCGGGCGGCGCAGGTGGAATGAAGTCGGGCGGCGACGCAGATCTCGAACGGCTGCGACTGGCCAGAACGCTTGATTCGGGGGCAGGAACGGGAAGCGGTTGTGTCGGTAATCCTCGCCCCCATGGATCATGATTGACCCCTGGTGTGCCTGGATGCGGTGTTAGCGGCGCGGGTGGCACTGGCCGTTGGTTAAACAGCGCAATTGGCTCATTGATCGCCCTCGGCCTCCTTCTTCGAACCACATCAAGGGTGATGACGTGGATCTTTAACGGCCTAAGTGTGAGATGCCCATCAGGATCAACATGATTGACCGGGTCCCCTTTGCAATAGGCGTACGCATTAGTGCCACCTTTGCCAAACGGGCTCCAACTGTCCGGGCTGTTGAAGCGCATCAATACCGGATTGAATGCCCGATACCCCAGGCCCAGTAAATAGTACCCGGTGATGGTGTCGACTCGTTCGCCATTAAATCCCAGCACACTCTGTTGATTCATCGGTATGGGCCGATGCCCGTACGCGGAGTAGGGATAGGACTGTAGCCCGTCGGTATTGAGGCTCAACAGAACGCAAGAATGCTGGTCAGTCAGCAGCAGTGTCGAGGGCGTGTCATCACCCCGCTTGAACTGGGCCAATGGTTGACTCGGTGACTCAAAAAAACAACGGTGAGCCGGCCCTTCTAGCTCGGTGGCGATCCGTTGACGATTATAAAAGCGACGCCGCCCATCGACCCTGGACAGCCTGTCCAGTGGGTCGTAGTGATAGACCATTGATAGCGCTGCAACGCAAGGTTTCATGTTTAAGACCCCCTTCTAGGATCTGTGCCGAAGTAACGGTCCCAGTAGGGTAGTTGTGCATCCGGTAAATTAACCCCCCGGCCTTCATTCGCCAATCGAATAGAAATAATGCGGTGTCTGATTTGGTGCAGGCTTTGAACGTGCCTAATGCCCTGTAGCAGGGCTCTAAAATCCTGGCTGTCATCAGGCCCTAAGCTGCCAACCGGTGACACATTGAATAATTTAATACCCAAGTCATTGGGAGTGGACGCTGATGTTTCCCTACCCGTTGATATCAACCCTTGCTGAGCCTTGTGCATTTCTCTTGAAATAGCTTTGTTGTTTCTATTCAAACGAGCACGCTGTTCGATCAGGGTGCGCTCACTAAGACGTTTAAACGTCAGGTCAGCGTCTTGGGCATCGGTTTTGTAATGCCTTACGAGAGGCGCGTACTGTTGGGTTTGTTTATTTTGAATGGCGATCAAACGGTTTGTTTTTATTTCAGGAGGCGCCATGACGTTTATGCTGCGAAGAAAGCGCTTTATCCAATGCCCCGACGGGTCTGAGTTGTTAATTGGATCAGTGCAGTAGGCATACATGTTTATGCCTCCTTTTCCAAAGGGGCTCCAACTGTCCGGGCTATTAAAGCGCATTAATACCGGATTAAACGCCCGGTAACCTTGGCCCAATAAATAATGCCCTGTTATTGGCTCTGGTCGTTCGCCGTTAAACCCCCAACCTGTGAGCGCGGTGCCAATGGCGTGATAACCAAATGGCAAGTAAGCCCTCGTCTGCTGATGCCCCTCTGGGCTGACGCCATTGAGCACCGAGGCATGCTGATCGGTTGCCAGCAAGGTGGTGCCACGAGCAGCACCCTGTTGTTGCACTGCCAAGGGGTGTGAGTGCGTTTCAAAAAAACGGCTTTGCAGAGTGCCTTCAATTTCAGTGGCGATGCGGGTGTTGTTGTAAAAACGTTGAAGGCCGTTGCTGTCGGCCAGGCGATCCAAGGGGTCGTATTGGTAGACGCTGGTGTTGGGGTTGAATCGTGTGCTCATGCTGACCTCATGAAGGCTCACTAATGGGAAGCATGAGTCAGTATCAAAGTGCCGGTACGTTTTGCCTAGCTAGCAGATCTGTTAGGTAACGAGGTCGTGTACGACGTATTTGCCTATGCCGATGTCGCACAGTGGTGCTTTGACGGCAGCAGCAAGCTCTAAGCTGCAAGCGACACGTTAAAACTGCTTCACCTCCAACAACAACAAGGGTGAATACGATGGCTGACAATCGCGGTGTGGTGTACCTGGGCAATGGCCAGGTTGAAGTGCAGAACATTCCTTTTCCCAAGATGCAAAACCCTCAAGGCAAGCCGATCCATCACGGGGTGATCCTGCGGGTGGTGTCGACCAATATTTGTGGGTCTGACCAGCATATGGTGCGCGGTCGCACCACGGCGCAAGTGGGGCTGGTGCTGGGCCACGAGATCACCGGCGAGGTGATCGAAGCCGGGCGTGACGTTGAGCATTTGAAAGTCGGCGATCTGGTGTCGGTGCCGTTCAACGTGGCGTGCGGGCGTTGCCGCAGTTGCAAAGAGCAAAACACCGGCGTGTGCCTGACCGTCAACCCGGCCCGTCCCGGCGGTGCGTATGGCTATGTGGACATGGGCGATTGGGTGGGCGGCCAGGCGGAATATGTGCTGGTGCCGTATGCCGATTTCAACCTGCTCAAACTGCCGAACCGCGACGCCGCCATGGAGAAAATCCGCGACCTGACCTGCCTCTCCGACATCCTGCCCACCGGCTACCACGGCGCGGTCACCGCGGGCGTTGGCCCCGGCAGCACGGTGTACATTGCCGGTGCTGGCCCGGTAGGCCTGGCCGCGGCGGCGTCAGCGCGCTTGCTGGGCGCGGCGGTGGTGATTGTCGGTGACGTCAACCCGATCCGTCTGGCGCATGCCAAGGCGCAGGGCTTTGAGATTGCCGACCTGTCCAAGGACACCCCGCTGCATGAGCAAATTGCCGAGTTGCTGGGCGAGCCGGAAGTCGACTGCGCGGTCGATGCCGTGGGCTTTGAAGCCCGTGGCCACGGCCATGACGGCGTCAAGCACGAAGCCCCGGCCACGGTGCTTAACTCACTGATGGGCGTGGTGCGGGTGGCGGGCAAAATCGGCATTCCGGGCTTGTACGTCACCGAAGACCCGGGCGCTGTCGATGCGGCCGCCAAAATGGGCAGCCTGAGCATCCGCTTTGGTCTGGGCTGGGCTAAATCCCACACCTTCCACACCGGGCAAACCCCGGTCATGAAATACAACCGCCAACTGATGCAGGCGATCATGTGGGACCGCATCAAGATTGCCGACATTGTGGGTGTTGAGGTCATCAGCCTCAATGACGCACCGCGTGGGTATGGCGAGTTTGATGCGGGCGTGCCGAAGAAGTTTGTGATTGATCCGCATACGTTGTTTAGCTGATCCTTAATTTGCTGTGAGGAAGCACTTACCTGTTCAGATAAGTGCTTTCTCGAACAAGCTAAGTTTTAGCTATTTTATTAAAGGTGCATTAATGGGGGGGCGATGGGCAGAGCTTACTTCAACGTCTACCGCTTATTACATGTCTACGAAGAAAATCTCTGTTTCTCCTTATAGTGTCTGGAGAGAGTCTCTGTATTGGTTCAAATGAATCATTTGATTGATGTGCAATTGTTTGAACAGGTGTTGCGTTGCTATTTTTCGGGCGGTGTATATTCTGGCTTTCCCAGTAGCTGGGAGGTCGGTTTTTTTTGGCTTTGCCCGGTGTTGTTATAGGCGCTATTGTTATACCTGTATTGTCGTAAGCAGGAGCGGTTTTTCGGTAGGGTGGTGGAGATAAGTATTCTGTACTTGTAATGTTTCGTGTTCTAAAATTTCCGGCTGAATAAGGTGGCGGGGCAATGTCGCTGGCGACTTGGAGTCCGTGGGTAGTCGATATAGTCTCAGTCGCGGGAGTATATTTTTTAAGTACGTCAGCACTCACTTTTGTAACAAGTTTTTTTTAGAAGATACACGTGAAGTAAATATGTTTTTTAAACCCTTCCATATATTGGGGAAATGACCTGTCGGGTCAACCTTGTTCAACGGGTCATTATCGCAATACGCATACGCATTAATCCCTCCCTCCCAAAACGGGCTCCAACTGTCAGGGCTGTTAAAACGCATCAATACCGGATTAAACGACCGATACCCCTGGCCCAATAAATAATGCCCCGTCAGCGGTTCTGGTCGTTCGCCGTTAAACCCTGCGCCATTGAGTGAGGTGCCAATGGGGTGATGGCCAAAGGGCGAGTAAGCCTGCGCGTGCAGGGCACCCTCAGGGCTAACGCCATTGAGTACAGAGGTTTGCTGATCGGTCGCCAATAAGGTGGTGCCGGGCAAGCTGCCATGCTGCTGCAATGCGAGGGGTTGGGAGTCGGTCTCAAAAAACCGGCTTTTACGTTCGCCCTCGATCTCAGTGGCGATGCGGGTGTCGTTGTAAAAACGTTGAATGCTGTTGCTGGCTGCCAGCCGGTCCAATGGATCGTAGAGGTAGGTGCTGGCGACGGTTTTGCGCTGTTTGCTCATGGTGAACTCCCGGGAAAAGCGCGGACGAAGGGTTAGCTTCCCCCTGGAGTCATGGGCTGTATAGCTAGCAGAACTGCTAGGTCGTAAGCGTTTAGACCTGCAAGCGCTGGCCCAGTACGTCGAGCAGGTCACAGCCGTCGCGCAGCAAAATGGCGCAAGGCTGGGTGATGTGTTTGAGGTCTACGCCGTCGGCGGCGCTCAGGTCTAAACGGTTGAGGCTTTCGAACAGTTGGGTCACGGCCAGAATGCGCGCCGCCGCATTGGCATGCAGCACGTCAGGCGGGCTTTGGCGGTCAATCAGCAAGCTGGGGATCAGGCAGTCTATTGCGGTCAGCGGGATGTATTGGTTCATAAAGTGCACTCTGGTGTGTTGAATATCGCTGCCACCTATTCGTCGCCAAACGAATAGGTGGCAGCTGCACGCAGGTTGGCGAACCGGAAACACACCACCCGGCAGACCCGAAGGTCTCCCGCGCACAGCTGCCATAACACAGCCTTGCGGGTGCAAAAAAGCCTGCAAAAAAAAACAGGATTTTTCGCATGGTGGTTTACAGGTCGCCAAACCCGGTCGCCATTGGGACGACCGGCGGACTATAAGCCCCTGACTCCAACCCGTGCAAACCTAAAACCTTGTAGGAGCGAGCTTGCTCGCGATCTTTTGAGGGTTAAAAGACAGCCAGCACAACCACTGCCACCACCACACAGGCGATAGCGACCAGGCTCAGTCCGCTCAACAACGGTCGCTTGGCCGCCTCTTGAGGTTCAATGCGCGCCACAATCGCTTGCCACACACGGTCGGGCACCGGGTCCTGGCCCACGCAGCCGTTCCATGCCCCGGCGCAGCCAGACTTTGACCGAACCCAGTGGCGCGACCAATTGCTCGGCTAATTCTTTGGCGCTGCATGCCATCCAGTTGCTCAAGGCAAGGCGGCTGTTGCAGGCTGCCCTGTTGTTGCAATGCTAGTGAGGTAAGGCGTTAATGCATTAATGGCTAAGCCGTATTTCTTATTTTAGAGCCATAGGTGACGGGGTTATATTCAGTGTTTAGAAAAGAGGGTAGATATTTTGACAGGCCTCGATTTTTATCAATTGAAAATATGGTGTCATATTTAGAAGTTTGGCCATTTTTTAGTGGGGGCAATATTTTATCTGGGTCGACTGCTGTGACAGTGCCTATGTACGATTTTACAGGGCGGCCCGCTTCGGCTGACAGGTGTGCTGCGAATGAATTAGCATTGCCGTTTCCAGAGAAGCACATGATTGTACGTAGGCTGGAATAATCGTCCATTGAATAGCCATTATTTACCGCAAGGGTGTGAAGGGATGAGGCATCAATAGCCTGATGATCATTGAAAAACATCCGGGTGTTTTGGGTGGAGTTGTCGCCGTGGCCAATAAAGTTAAGTCTTCTTTGTTTATGATAGGTGTCTTCGAACGTGACAATTCCTTCAGAAAGTCGTGTAACGTTTTTAGCTTTTTTAACTGCGCTGCCTTTAAATTTTGACACGGTCCTTATGTAGATACGCGAAAAAAAGTTAAGCAGAGCAGACGTGTAATGGCCTGAAGGATCGACCTGATTGACAGGGTCGCCAGTACAATACGCATACGCGTTAATCCCCCCCTCCCCAAACGGGCTCCAACTGTCCGGGCTATTAAAGCGCATCAATACCGGATTAAACGCCCGATACCCTTGGCCCAATAAATAATGCCCGGTCACAGGCTCTGGTCGTTCGCCGTTAAACCCTGCGCCATTGAGTGAGGTGCCGATGGGGTGATGGCCAAAGGGCGAGTAAGCCTGCGCGTGCAGGGCGCCCTCAGGGCTAACGCCATTGAGCACAGAGGTTTGCTGATCGGTCGCCAATAAGGTGGTGCCGGGCAGGCTGCCATGCTGCTGCAACGCGAGGGGGTGGGAGTCGGTCTCAAAAAACCGGCTTTTACGTTCGCCCTCGATCTCAGTGGCGATGCGGGTGTCGTTGTAAAAACGTTGAATGCTGTTGCTGGCGGCCAGCCGGTCCAATGGATCGTACAGGTAGGTGCTGGCGACGATTTTGCGCTGTTTGCTCATGCTGAACTCCCGGGAAAAGCGCGGACGAAGGTTGAGCTTCTCCCTGGAGTTTCACGCTGTATAGCTAGCAGAACTGCTAGGTAGCGAGGGTTTAGACCTGCAAGCGCTGGCCCAGTACGTCGAGCAGGTCACAGCCGTCGCGCAGCAAAATGGCGCAAGGCTGGGTGATGTGTTTGAGGTCTACGCCGTCGGTGGCGCTCAGGTCTAAACGGTTGAGGCTTTCGAACAGTTGGGTCACGGCCAGAATGCGCGCCGCCGCATTGGCATGCAGCACGTCAGGCGGGCTTTGGCGGTCAATCAGCAAGCTGGGGATGAGGCAGTCTATTGCGGTCAGCGGGATGTATTGATTCATGGCTTAGTCTCGTTGAAGTAAATGAGACTGCCGCCTACCTGTCGCCAAACAAATAGGTGGCAACTGCACGCGGGTTGGCGAACCGGCAACGAGACACCCGGCAGACCCGAAGATCTCCCGCGCACAGCTGCCATAGAGCAACTCTGCGGGTACGGATCATCCTGCAAAAAAACAGACGTTCCGCACTCATTGATCGGGTCGCCAAACCCGGCCGCCATTGGGACGACCGGCGGACTATAAGCCCCCGACTCCAACCCGTGCAAACCTAAAACCTTGTAGGAGCGAGCTTGCTCGCGATCTTTTGAGGGTTAAAAGACAGCCAGCACAACCACTGCCGCCACCACCACACAGGCGATAGCGACAAGGTTCAGCCCGCTCAACAACGGTCGCTTGGCCGCCACTTGAGGTTCAATGCGCGCCACAATCGCTTGCCACACACGGTCGGGCACCGGGTCCTGGCCCACGGAGTCGGTCAGGCGGGCGAGGCTGGTTTGCCAGGCGGCGAGTTCTTCGCGCAACCCGGCGTCATCGACCAGCAGTTGTTCAAAGCGTTTGCTGGCGGCAGGCGGCATCAACCCGATGGCGTAATCGCCTGCCAGGGCACGGCGCAGGGTGGGGGTTTGATAATTCATGCTTCAAGGCCTCCACGCAGCCGTTCCATGCCCCGGCGCAGCCAGACTTTGACCGAACCCAGTGGCGCGGCCAATTGCTCGGCTAACTCTTTGGCGCTGCGGCCCTGAAAATAGGCAGTGGTAATGGTTTGACGCTGCATGCCATCCAGTTGCTCAAGGCAAGGCGGCTGTTGCAGGGCGCCCTCGGGCAGCTCACGGTGCATGCGCAATTGCTCGATGGCCTGGTCGTGGGTGATGGCGATCATCCAGGCCACAGGGGCTGATAAATGGGGGTCGTATTGCGCGGCGTTTTGCCAGATGCGCACGAAGCTTTCTTGCACCACTTCTTCGGCCAGATCACGCTGGCTGATGCACTGCAAAGCCACGTTTTGCAGACGCGGGGCGACGCTACGATACAACGTTTCAAAGGCTCGGCGGTTGCCCAATGCACATTGGGCCAACAGCTTTTTGAGGTACTCGGCGTCGGAGATTAAGATGACCGTTCTCCCATATATCAGGGGATGGCAATGTGCCATTCACGTGGAAAGATTAGTCCAAAATTCGTGGCTGTTCCATGCATTGGCCGATCATTTTTTTCTGATGTGCCGACTTGATTTTTGGCGGTTTTATCATCCTGTCTTGATAAGTGCCGGCCCGCTGTAGAGCGATGCCCGCGTCGTTCCTGTTTTGAATTAAGATTGCGCCCTGTTTGCTGAATGCTGGCTGTAGGGAACATCCGCAGCGGTGTTGAGTCTGAGTATTAGTTTTGCTGCTCCTTGGCGGGCAGCTTTTTGGTTGAAGAGGTCGATGCGATGAAAAAGTTGAGCGCAGTAGCACTGGTAACATTGATGAGCGTAGCGGTAACCCCGGTGTTTGCAGCAGGGTTTGACCTGGGCGCGGCAACCCAGCTCTTGGGCCAGGTACAAGGCGGCAACAGCGCCAGCTCTGACAAGTCGGTGCAGGCCTTGCAACTGCTGACCAAAGCCCAGCAGATGGGCGTCAAGCCAGAGCAAGCGGCGGGTGGCGTGGGGGCGATGTTGAGCCTGGCAAAAAACCAGCTGACAGCCAATGATTACGCAGCTCTGACCCAGCAAGTGCCGGGCATTAACAAGGTCACCGGCGCCGGTGCCCTAACTCAACTGAGCCAGTTCAGCGCGAAAAACCCGCAGCTTCAGGCCCTGGTGGGCCAGATCAACCCGGTGAGCAATGATGCCAAAGTGGCGGTCAGCAACGTGACCAACCAATCGCAATTGAACAGCGCGTTCCAGGCGCTGGGCATGAAAAGCAGCATGGTCCAGGAATTCGCCCCTGTGATCACTCAGTACTTGGGCCAGCAAGGGGTTGCCAGCCCGCTGCTGACCACCCTGGGTACGCTGTGGGGCATCTAAGGATTAGCCGCGCTCAGCGCGCAATGTGCTGATGCGCTGGTCTTTCTTGATCCAGAGCTGGTTGACCCAGCTCTGGATCTGCTCGCGAAACACCGGATCGTTCTCGTAATCACCCTGGCACAGGGCTGGATCCAGTTCGCGGGTCTGGATATCAACAATCACTTTGGGCACTTGCCCACTGATCAACGCCCAAAAACCCGGAATCTTTGCCTGTGGATACACCACGGTGACGTCGAGCACGGCGTCCAGCTGTGGGCCCATTGCCGCCAGTACAAAGGCCACGCCACCCGCCTTGGGTTTGAGCAGGTAGGTGTAGGGCGATTGTTGCTGGGCGCGTTTGGCCGGGGTAAAGCGGGTGCCTTCCAGGTAGTTGACGACCGTTACCGGCTGGCGCTTGAACAGCTCGCAGGCGGCTTGGGTGATTTTGAGGTCCTGGCCCTTTAGCTCAGGGTGTTTGGCCAAAAAGGCCTTGGAATAGCGCTTCATGAAGGGGTAGTCGAGCGCCCACCAGGCCAGACCCAGAAACGGCACCCAGATCAGTTCTTTTTTAAGGAAGAACTTGAAGAACGGCGTGCGGCGGTTCAAGCCTTGCATCAAGGCCGGGATATCGACCCACGATTGGTGGTTGCTGATCACCAGGTACGAGGTGGTGCGGCTGAGGTTGTCGGCGCCGCGAATGTCCCAGCGGGTGGGCAGGCACAGGGCGAAAATGCGTTTGTCGATCTCGGACCAGGTTTCGGCGATCCACATCACGGCCCACGAGTTGTAATCGCGCAGCCGGCCCGGTGAAATCAGCTTGAGCAGCGCGAACAGCATGAGCGGGCCGAACAGAATGAGGGTGTTGCACAGCAACAGCAATGTGACCAAACAGCCGGTGAGCAGGCGGCGCATAAGTAACTCTTGAACATTTAAGGACCCGCCATGATAAGCAGCGCGTTGCAGAACGCCAAATCAGAGTGCTAACAAATGTTTCGAGCGCTATAGGCTATTTTCCTCTGTGGGAGCGGGCTTGCTCGCGATAGCATCATCACGTTGCTTCAGGCGGACCGGGTTGCCTGAATCGCGAGCAAGCCCGCTCCCACATGAACCAATGGTAAATAAAGGGTCTAACCCGCACCCCTAAAAGGAAATGACCGCCATGAAGTCTGTTTTAGCCTTGCTGTCTGTATTGGCGTTGCCGGTGATGGCCGCCGAACCGACCCTGTACGGGCGTTATGAGTACATCAAGCTGCCGGAAATCGGTGAGACGCTGAAGGCCAAGATGGACACTGGCGCCTTGACGGCGTCGCTGTCGGCCAAAAACATTCAGACCTTCACCCGTGACGGTGAAGAGTGGGTGCGTTTCCAACTGGCCACCCCGGACGCGGGCAGCAAGGTGTATGAGCACAAAGTGTCACGCATCAGCAAAATCAAAAACCGCGCCGACGAAGACGAAGACAAAGATGAAGTCAACGTGGCCAAGCGCCCGGTGGTGGATCTGGAGATGTGCCTGGGCAATGTCAAACGCACCGTAGAGGTGAACCTCACCGACCGCAGCAACTTCAACTACCCGCTGTTGATCGGGGCCAAAGCGCTGCGTGAGTTCGGCGCGGCGGTGAACCCGGCGCGACGCTATACGGCGGATCAGCCTGGGTGTTAACGGGGTTGATACTCCCGCACGTGTGATGAGCGCGCGCGGGAGTACTGTGAGTGGTGGTATTAATAAAGGTTAGCGAGCGCTTCGAATATTTAAAATGGCATTTACGTGAGTCCTGATGTCGTAGGCCAATTCTAGGGCGTAATCATTGTCGCTAGGTGTGGGGATTTTCTGGTTGAAAGGTCTGTTGTAAGAGCTACCTGTCGCGTCAACGAATTTTTTGTATGCATCGTCCAGCGCTGTTGGGTCTATCGAGTTACCCGTTCTTAACACACTAAGGTCTGATCTGAGCTGACGGTCTGCTACTCGAACACGCTGCTGTTTAATAATTGATTCGTCGATTGTTGTTGCGATTTTTTTCATCGTTTTTGCATTGAGGTCCGGGTGCGTGATTTGAAGTTCCTTGATCACCTTGTTTATCCCGAAATCCCGTGTTTTTTAGCGTTCACCGAGAATTGTTTTCAGCTTAAGGGTTTCATTTTTTGAGGTAACTTTGACAAAAATGCCCTTATCAATTGTTGTTGAATAGTTGCGTCCAAATTGATTGCCTATGCCTTTAAACAACGACCGCCAAAAGTGCCCTGTGGGGTCGGTTCTATTCACCGGGTCGCCTGCGCAATACGCATACGCATTAATCCCCCCGTCACCAAACGGGCTCCAACTGTCCGGGCTATTGAAGCGCATCAAGACCGGATTGAATGCCCGATAACCATTACCCAATAAGTAGTGTCCGGTTGTTTTGTCGTCGCGTTCACCATTAAACCCCAGTACCCGTTGTTCATCGGCGGGGCTATAACCGGCTGCGGTGTAGGCGACAGAGGTGTGTTGTTCGCCCGTGAGTGTGGCCAGGGTTGAGCGTTTGTCGTCATGGGCGATCAATGCGGTTTCAACACCACGGGGGGTGGTGGTCAGTTGCGCTAACACCGCGTTGTCGGTTTCAAACACGCGATAGGCCGTATTACCTTTAATCTCGGTAGCCACCCGGTCGTTGTTGTAAAACACCTGTGTTTCGTCACCCTGCGAACCACCACTTTTTACATGGCGGTCCAGCGGGTCATAAGCGTACTGGTGCAGCAGCACTTTCTTTTTTGCAGACATGGTATTAACCCTTTATCACTTCCTCTATGAAGCCATTAGAGATAGCGGGTTAATACCATGAGCGGTACTGACAGAACGGCTAGGTTTGTGTGCCGTTGGTCGTCAAGCCATTGGGGTAGCGCACCGGTCAGCGCTTGAGCAGCCCGCGCACGCTGATCCACACCGGGATGCCCAGGCCGATCCAGCTCAGGGCGTCCCATGCGCCTTCGCCCAGCAGGGCCGCGAACAAGCCTGTGGCGCTGACCAGGCTAATTGCCAGTGGCACGCTAAAGACTTTCCAGAAGTTGGACTGGCGCGGTTTCATCGGGCGCTCTCCTTGCGGGCCTTGCGCCGTACCCACCACAAGTACAGGCCGCTGCCGAGCACAATAATGGTCAGCAGATCGAGGGCCGCCCAGAGTATTTTCATTGGCATGCCGCCGTAGTCACCAAAGTGCAGGGGCTGGGACATGCCCATGGCGTTCATGTACCAGGGGCGGTCGCCGACGGCGGTGACGTCCAGCGTACTGGCGTCGATCAACACCGGTGTCAGCAGGTGCGAGGTGAGGTGGGTGCTGCCTTTCATAAAGACGGCGTAGTGGTGTTCGCTGGAGAAGCGCGTGCCGGGGAAGGCGATAAAGTCCGGTTGCATGCCGGGTGCGGCCTGGTGGGCGATCTCCAGCAGGTGAGTGGCCGGGGCGTGCCGGGTGAGGGGCGGGGCATTGCGGTAGGGTTCAACCATGGCGCTGAGGCTGTCGTTGCGCCAGGCGTCGATGATCAGGTCGGCGCACGCGCTGATCACCCCGGTCACGCCCACCACCAAGGCCCAGGTCAGAGTCACGACGCCGATCAGGTTGTGCAGGTCGAGCCAGCGCAGGCGGCGGGATTTGTCGGTGCGCACGCTGGCAAATTCATTGCGCCGCATAAACGGCAGGTACAGCACGGTGCCGGAGATGATCGCCAGTACAAACAGGGTGCCCATAAAGGCCAGCAGCAGCTTGCCGGGCAGGCCCGCGAACATGTCTACGTGCAGGCGCAGCATGACCATCATGAAGCCGCCATTGGCTGACGGCACTTCAATGGGCTGGCCGGTGCGGGTGTCGAGCATAAAGGTGTGGGACGAGTTGGGCTCGGTGCCAGCGGTGGCGGCCATGATGGCGTAGACGGCGTTGGGTTCGTCTTCTTCCCAGCCGAAATACTGCATGACCTCACCGGGCCGATGCGCCTCGGCGGCCTGCACCAGTTGCTGCAAATCGAGCTGTGGCGTGCCTTCGGGCAGTGCCTGGACTTGCGGCGCATTGCCCAGCAGGTGATCGATTTCATGGCTGAAAATCAACGGCAAACCGGTGAGTGCCAGCATCAGCAAAAAGGCGGTGCAGATCAGGCTGGTCCAGGTGTGGATAAAGGACCAGCGGCGAATGGTTTTGCTTTTCATGAAGGTCCCAAATGTAAAAACACCCTTGTCCCTGTAGGCGCGAGCTTGCCTCGCGATCTTTTAAAAGCTCGCGCCTACAGAAGCCGGTTTAGCGGGTTACCACTTGTAGTCAACACTGGCCATGATGTTGCGGCGGTCACCGTAGTAGCAGTAGAAACCGTCGCACGTTGACAGGTATTGCTTGTCGAAAACGTTATTGGCATTGACCGACACGGTGGCGCCTTTAAGGGCTTTGCTGACCTTGCCGAGGTCGTAATGCACAGCTGCGTCATACACGGTGTAGGCGTCTGTGTGACCGTAAGCGGCGTCTGCCACGTAGCCCTTGCTGCCAATGGCGATGTTGTCGGTTTCGCCGATGTAACGCGCCCCGAAACCAATGCCGAAGCCTTCCAGTGCGCCTTTGTGCCAGGTGTAGTCAGCCCAGATGGAGGCCTGATGCTCGGGTGTCAGCGGCAGCGGGCGGTTTTTGTCCAGCGGGTCTGAGACTTTGGTCATTTTGGTGTTGGCGTAGGTGTAGGCGGCGGTCAGTTTGAGGTTGTCGTTGACGTTGCCCACGGCCTCCAGTTCCAGGCCACGCACGTTGGCTTCACCCAAGGGGCGGCTCACGCCAAGGGTGTCGCTGAGCACGATGTTTTTGCGGGTCAGGTCATACACGGCGGCAGTGAACAGCATCTCGCTGCCCGGTGGCTGGTATTTAAGGCCCAATTCGTATTGCTTGCCTGTACCGGGCTTGAACGCTTTGCCGCCAAAGCCTCCCGGTTCGGCCTGGAACGACTCGGCATAGGACACGTAAGGGGTGAACCCCGAGTCGAACACGTAGCTCAGCGCCGCATTGCCGGTAAAGGCGCTGTCGTCGCGTTTGTCGCGGGCATCGTTCTGGTTGTAGAAGGTGGTATCGGTGTGCAGCCAGTCTTGACGCCCGCCCAGGGTCAGACGCCAGTTATCCAGCGCCATTTGGTCTTGCAGGTACAGGCCGGTGTCGTGGGTTTTCTGGTTGTAATCGTTGTAGGCGGTGTAGTTGATGTGGCTGAAGTCTTGCCCGTAGATCGGGTTGATGATGTTACTGGTCGGGGCCGGGCCGTATTGCCATTTGTAGTTGGTGTTGACGCGCTGATGATCGAGGCCGATCAGCAGCGTGTGCTTGAGCGCCCCGGTGGTGAAGTCGGCTTGCAGGTTGTTGTCCACGGCAAACTGGCTGATGTCTTCGTCCACGATGTTGGCCCCGCGCTGGACGGTGCCGTCATCGGTCACCGAACCAAAGTAACCGCCGGCGGTGATGCTCTGAAAGGACAAGTCACTTTTGGTGTAACGCAGGTTTTGACGGAACTGCCACACATCGTTCAGGCGATGTTCAAAGGCGTAGCCGAGTGCGTAGTAAGTTTTGTCGTAGAACTCCCAGTCCGGATCACCCAGGTTCTTGTGGGGCTTGACCTTGCCCGCCGGGGTCGACACCAGCGTGCCCTGAATCGGCAAGAACTGGCTGGTGGTGCCGGTGTCATCGCGGTTGAACTGGCTGAGGAAGGTCAGCGTGGTGTCCGGGTCGATGTTCCACGTCAGGCTGGGGGCGATGTTGTAGCGCTTGTCATCGGTGTGCTCGATGGTGGTGTTGCTGTCACGCACCACGCCGCTGACGCGATACAGAAAACGCCCTTCGTCGTCTATCGGTCCCGTGCTGTCAAAGCTGATTTGCTTGCGCTGGTAGCTGCCGATTTGCAGTTGTACTTCGTGGCTGGCGGTGTCTTCGGGGCGACGGCTGACCATGTCCAGCAAGCCGCCTGCGGGGGTTTGCCCGTACACCGATGAAGCCGGACCGCGCAGCAAGGCGACGCGCTCCAGGTCCCAGGTTTCCAGCTTGGGCATGGTGTAGGAGCCTTTGGGCAGCGGCAGGCCATCGAGGAATTGAGTGGGTTCAAAGCCGCGCACTTTCAGCCATTCCGAGCGGCTGTCGCTGCCATAGCTGCTGGCGGTGACGCCGGGCATGTAACGCACGGCATCGTCGAGGTTTTGCGCCGCGCGATCTTGCATCTGGCTGCGCGTGGCGACCGAGATTGAGCGTGGGGCTTCTGCCAGCGCGGTATCGGTTTTAGTGCCCGCCGCTGAGCGCTGCGCCAGGTAGCCGGTAACTGGCCCCCAAGCACTTTCGTACCCGCCCTGAGCGGAAATCGTGGTGGCTTCCAGGGCTACGGCGCCCTGCGTGATTGCGATCAGGGTGTAGCTGCCTGCGCTGCCCGGCACCAACTGCAACCCCGTGCCGCGCAACGCTTCACGCAGCGCCGTGGTGGGTTCGAACGTGCCCTGCACGGGCGCCGAGGTTTTGCCGGCCAGCAATGCCGGGTCCATGGCCAGGGTCAGGCTGGCCTGGCTGGCGATCTGGTTAAGCGTGGCGGCCAACGGCCCGGCGGGCAGGTTGTAGCTGCGCGAGGTGGTGTTTTGTTCGGCGGCTATTAACGCGGTGCTGGCCAGCGGTGCGCCGAGGGCAATGGCCAGGGTCAACAGGCTGGGGCGCAAAAACGTATCGAAGGTGCGGGACATTCGGCGGATTCCTGAATGGAAATTGTTCTCAATGACTAGGAGCCGAACGAGCAGCGAAAAGTGATAGGGCTAATTGAAAATAATCTGCATTTATTTTTCTGGCGCCGGGGCGACGGTGATCCACCACGGGGTGAGCTGTTTGACCTTGACCGGCAGGATCGGCGGCAGGGCATTGAGCGCCAGCTCGAGGTTGTCCAGCGGGAAGCTGCCGGTGATGCGCAGGTCGGCCACGCGCGGATCAACGCCCAGATGCCCGCGGTGGTAGCGATTGAGTTCGCCGACCATGTCGGCCAGGCGCACGTTGTCGAGCACCAGCATGCCGCGTGTCCAGGCGTCGGCCCCGGCGGTGACGGTGAGCATTTGGCCGAGGTGGTCGCGGTGCATGAGCACTTGCTGGCCTGCGCTGAAGATGACGTCCTCAACGCTGTTTTCGGGGTGCGCCGCCACGCGTGATTGCAGCACGCTCAGGCGTGTGCCGTCGTCTTCGCGCTTGACCATAAACCGCGTGCCCAAGGCCCGCAGGGTGCCGTCGCGGGTTTGCACGACAAAGGGTCGCGGGTCGCCGTGGCCGGTCTGCACCATGATCTCGCCGGCTTGCAGGATGATGCGCCGGGTGTCGCCATCAAACTGAACATCTACCGCGCTGTGAGTGTTGAGGTTGATCACGGTGCCATCGGCCAGTTGCAACTGGCGTTGCTCGCCGGTGGCGGTGCGTTGGTCGGCCATCCAGTAATCCAACGGCAGGTAGTTTTTGCCCGCGAACAGGGCCAGCCCGCACACCAGCGCAATGCTCGCCAGGCCGCTGCCGAGTTTGCGCACCCGCTGATGCACCCCGCTGCGGGCGTTACGCAAGGCATTGCGTGCGGCCAGGCTGGTGCTGCTGAAGCGGTGGTCGAGCATGCCCAGTTGTTGCCAGGCGCGGGCGTGCTCTTCGCTGGCGGCGTACCACTTGTCGAATTCGGCCTGTTGCACCGGGCTGCCATTGCCGCAGTCCAGGCACAGTTGCCAGGCAATGGCCGCGTCGAGCACGCGGGCTGACACCGGTTTGGAACTGATCGCGCTCACGTCGGCTCGCCATACAGCGCGATGTAGCACTGGCGCATGCCTTGGGCCAGGTACTGACGCACACGCGGCACCGACACGCCCAAACGCTGTGCGATGTCGGCATGGGGCAGGCCATCGAGGCGGCTGTACAGGAACGCCGCCCGGGCCTTGCTCGACAGCTTGCCGAGCAGGCGGTCGATGGCTTTGAGGTCTTCGAGGATCAGGTGTTGTTCTTCGGGCGAGGGCTGCTCGGCCTCGGGCAGTAGCGTCAATTCGTTGAGGTACGCCTGCTCCAGGGCGGCGCGGCGAAAGTAGTCAAACAGCAGGCCCTTGGCGATGGCCGCGAGAAACGCCCGGGGCTCACGCGGGGCGCTGAGTTCGCTGCGACCCAGAAGGCGCACGAAGGTGTCCTGGCTCAAGTCCTCGGCGCGTTGCGGGCACGCCACATTGCGCCGTAACCACGCCAGCAGCCAAACGCGATGGTCGCGGTAAAGCGAGCCAACCAGTTCGTGCTGAGGGTTTTGGAGTGAGGACAACGGCTGCACCGAGGGCAAGTTTTAACTAACGATAATTATTCGCGATTGTGTCAGAGGGGAACGGGCGGCGCAATTGACGCTCATCGGCTAACCGTAGGAGCGAGCTTGCCTCGCGATCTTTTAAATGTTCAAAAGATCGCGAGACAAGCTCGCTCCTACAGAGGGATGGGGGCGCTCTTAAAAGCTGTGAATGATCTTGCGCCGTTGCCACTGGTTGAGGCGCTGTTGCAGGGCCTGGGGGCTGTCGATGCCTTGGGCGCGGGCGCGGCTGAACAGGATGAGCGTCAGCTCCGCCGTGGCCAGGGCGTCGGCGCTGGCGTTGTGGCGGTCTTCGACATACAGGTTGAAGTGCTTGATCCAGTGATCCAGCCCGGCCTCGCGGCCCTGATGCTGCGTGCAGAGCATGGGCGCCAGGGCTGCCACGTCCATAAAGGCATGTTGCAAGCGGTAACCCAGGCTGTCTTTGAGCGCACGGGTGAGCATGTGCTGGTCGAACGGGGCGTGAAAGGCCAGCAGCGGGCTGTCACCGACAAACGCCATAAAGTCCAGCAGGGCGTCGGCCGGGTCGCTGCCGGCAGCAATCGCACTGGGCCCCAAGCCATGCAGCAAGACGCTGGGGCTCAGCGGGTTGTCAGTGCGCAACAAGGTCCGTTCAAAGGTTTGGCTGAAGTCGATGGCGCCGTCTTCAATGACCATCGCGCCAATCGATAACACTTGGTCGCGATTGAGGTTCAGGCCGCTGGTTTCCAGGTCAACCACCACCCAGCGCTGGGCGCGCAGAGCGTGATCGCCCAGGCCGGCAGACTCGGGCAGGCGCAACAGGCGTTGCTGCTGGGCAAGGCTTAGGATCGGGGCTTTACGCGGCAGCAGCCAGGAAAACAGCTTCATAGCTGATACCGCAGGGCCAGGCTGCTTTGCAGGCGCTGCGCCTGACGCAGGGCTTCACGCAGGATGCGCCGATCCAGTTGGTTCAACTGGTCGGGGTCGACTCGGTTGGAGTACGGGCGGTTTTGCCGGGTCTGCAACTGATGCTGTTGCATGCGGGTCTGCTGAATAAAGTGATACGCCTCTTCGTAGGCCGCGCCGTCCAGCGGCTCGATCACGCCCAGGGTGGTGAGCTGGCGCAGGCGTTCAAGGGTGTTGATGGCCTCTACACCATGGGCCAGCGCCAACAGGCGGGCACCGTCAACGAACGGGCCGAGGCCCTGCACCTTGAGGTCGAGGGTGGCTTTGTCGCCGCCTTTGCGCTCCAGCACAAACTCGCGAAAACGGCCCACGGGCGGGCGATGGCGCAGGGCGTTGTCGGCCATCATGCGCTGGAACAAACGGTTATCGGCAACTTGCGTGAGGATCGTGCGGCGCAGGTGCTGGCAACCCTGTTCGTCGCCCCACACGGCGCGCAGGTCGAAGTAGATGCTGGAGGCCAACAGGTTTTGCGGCGTGGCCTCGCGAATAAATGCGCTGAAGCGCCGGGCCCACTCGGCGCGGGACAAACACAGCTCGGGGTTGCCGGCCATGATGTTGCCTTTGCACAGGGTGAAGCCGCAGGCCGCCAGGTGGTGGTTGATCTGCTGCGCAATGGGCAACAGACGCTGGCGAATCTCGGCGGCTTGGGCGGCGTCTTTGGCCTCGAACAAGATGCCGTTGTCCTGGTCGGTGTGCAGGGTTTGCTCGCGTCGGCCTTCGCTGCCGAAACACAGCCAGGTGAACGGCACGCCGGGGTCGCCACGCTCGGCCAGCACCAGCTCGATCACGCGGCACACGGTGTGGTCGTTGAGCAGGGTGATGATGTGGGTGATCTGGGTCGAAGAGGCGCCGTGGGCCAGCATGCGCTCTACCAACTGGCTGATTTCGCCGCGCAGGTTGATCAGGGTGTCCAGCCGTGGCGCATGGCGGATGGTGCGGGCCAGGTGCACCAGGTCGACCCGTTGCAACGAGAACAAGTCGCGCTCGGAGACCACGCCGCACAGGCGCTGCTCCTTGACCAGACACACGTGGGCGATGTGCCGTTCGGTCATGGCAATGGCGGCGTCGAAAGCACTGTGGTCGGGTGACAGGTAAAACGGCCCGGCGGTCATGTGCGCGTCGATGGCCTGATCAAAATCTTCAATGCCATTGGCCACCACCTGACGCAAATCACGCAGGGTGAAAATGCCCAGCGGAGCCTTGTGTTCGTTAACGATCACGATGCTGCCCACTTGTTGCTCATGCATCAGGCGCACGGCTTCGCGCAGGGCGGTCTGCGGGCTACAGGTGACCGGGTGGCGCATGGCCAATTCGCCCAGGCGGGTGTTGAGCGAGTATTGGGTGCCGAGGGTTTCGACGGCTTTTTGCTGCACTTGCCGGTTGACCTTGTCGAGCAAGCTGCTGACCCCGCGCAAGGCGAAATCGCGGAACTCTTCGGACAGCGCAAACACTTTGATAAACGCGGCTTTGTTCAGTTGCAGGCAGAAGGTGTCTTCAGCAGCCAAGTGTTCTGTGCGGGTGGCCCGCTCACCCAGCAGGGCGGCGAGGGGGAAGCACTCGCCAGCGGTGATTTCAAAGGTGGTTTCGACCACGCTGGCGCCCTGGTGCGTGCGCTCGCCGATGACGCGGCCTTGTTTGACGATATAGAAATGCTCGACCGGGCCGTCTTCGGGCCGAATGATGCTGTCACCGGGACCATAGAAGCGCAGTTGGCACTGTTCAACCAGGAAGGCCAGGTGAGTGTTTTCCATTTGGTTAAAGGGCGGGAACCGCTGCAAGAACTGCATGGTGCCGTGGATGTTTTGCAACACCGCCGTTCGACCTGCCTGGAGAAACGCATCCGATTTGCTCATTACCGATACCGCATGATTAGCCGTTGTTGTTATCACGGGGCGTGGCCCCTGCTGGCCTTCATGCTCGGTTGTCTGCACGCGGGTGCCCATTGGACGTAAGTCTAGGAAACCTGTCTGGTGGCTGTGTTTTTCGACAACGTGCGGGCTTTTTACATTTTTCAGACCGGCCCTACTTGGAAATAGGCTTAGCTAGGTGCACATTGATCGCAGTGCGGGATAACTGACTGAACCGCTTGGTTTTTAACCGGGGGGCAGTTTTTGAGACGGGTATGAGCGAACACGACATTCTGACCGACGCCGAACGTGAACTCTTGAGCGAGGTGATGCAAGCCCCTGCTCCGGCAGAGCAGTGCGTGTTGATCGTCGAAGATGACCCGCTTGCCCGCGAGTTGCTGGCAGAGCTGCTGTCGCTGCACGGGATTGACTGCGCGACCGCCAGCAATGGCACGCAGGCGCTGGCGCTGCTGGATTCAGCCTTGCCGATTGGCCTGATGCTGACCGATTTGCGCATGGAGCCCCACGACGGTTTGCACCTGATCCGCCAGGTACGCGAGTCGGAACGCGCTGAGCTGCCGATCATCATCATGTCGGGGGATGCAGAGGTACGGGACGCGATTGAAGCGATGCACTTGAACGTGCTGGACTTTCTGCTCAAGCCCATCGACCCGCCCAAACTGCTGGATTTGATCAAAAAAGAACTGAATCTGTAGGAGCGAGCTTGTCTCGCGATCTTTTGATCTTCTAAAAGATCGCGAGGCAAGCTCGCTCCTACAGGGGTTACGAGGTTTTACAGGCCGTTTTTAGCCTTGAACTCACGACGACGACGGTGCAATACCGGCTCGGTGTAGCCGTTTGGCTGTTTGGTGCCTTCGATCACCAACTCGACCGCCGCCTGGAAGGCGATGTTGCTGTCGAAGTTCGGTGCCAATGGCCGGTACAGCGCGTCGTTGGCGTTCTGGCGGTCAACCACCGGAGCCATGCGCTTGAGGCTTTCAAGCACTTGGGTTTCGCTGACGATGCCGTGACGCAGCCAGTTGGCGATGTGCTGGCTGGAAATACGCAGCGTCGCACGGTCTTCCATCAGGCCGACGTCATGAATGTCCGGCACTTTCGAACAGCCCACGCCCTGATCGATCCAGCGCACCACGTAACCCAGAATGCCTTGTGAGTTGTTGTCCAGTTCGTTCTGGATCTGCTCAGGCGTCCACTGCGGGTTCACGGCCAGCGGGATGGTCAGAATGTCGTCCACCGAAGCCGGAGCGCGCTTGGCCAGTTCGGCCTGACGCGCGAACACGTCGACCTTGTGGTAATGCAGCGCGTGCAAGGCGGCGGCGGTCGGCGACGGTACCCAGGCGGTGTTGGCGCCGGCCAGCGGGTGAGCGATTTTCTGTTCCAGCATCGCCGCCATCAGGTCGGGCATTGCCCACATGCCTTTGCCGATTTGCGCACGGCCTTGCAGGCCAGTGCTCAAACCCACGTCGACGTTGTTGTTCTCGTAGGCCGAAATCCACTTCTCGGCTTTCATGTCAGCCTTGCGCACCATCGGCCCGGCTTCCATGGAGGTGTGGATCTCGTCGCCGGTACGGTCCAGGAAGCCGGTGTTGATGAACACCACGCGCTCGCTGGCGGCCTTGATGCACGCCTTGAGGTTGACGGTGGTACGGCGCTCTTCGTCCATGATCCCGACTTTGAGCGTGTTGCGCGGCAGCTTGAGCACGTCTTCGATGCGCCCGAACAGCTCGTTGGTGAAGGCGGCTTCGTCAGGCCCGTGCATTTTCGGTTTGACGATGTACACCGAACCGGTGCGGCTGTTTTTGCGCGAGGCCTGGCCGTTGAGGCTGTGGATAGCCGCCAGGCTAGTCAGCAGGCCGTCGAGGATGCCTTCAGGGACTTCGTTGCCGTCCTTGTCGAGGATCGCGTCGATGGTCATCAGGTGGCCCACGTTACGCACGAACAACAGCGAACGGCCATGCAGGCTGACGGTGCCGCCGTTGGGCGCGGTGTACTCGCGGTCCGGGTTCATGGTGCGGGTGAAGGTTTCGCCGCCCTTGGTCACTTGCTCGCTCAGGTTGCCCTTCATCAGGCCGAGCCAGTTGCGGTAGATCACCACTTTGTCATCGGCGTCGACCGCGGCAACCGAGTCTTCGCAGTCCATGATGGTGGTCAGCGCAGCTTCCATCAGCACGTCTTTGACGCCTGCGGCATCGGTTTTGCCGACCGGGCTGGTGGCGTCGATCTGAATCTCGAAGTGCAGGCCGTTGTGTTTGAGCAGCACAGCGGTCGGTGCCTCGGCCGAGCCGTGGTAGCCGATCAGTTGCGCGGTGTCGCGCAGGCCGCTGCTGGTGCCGTCTTTGAGGGTGACCTGCAAGGCGCCGTCAACGATGGCGTAAGCCGTGGAGTCAACGTGCGAACCGCTGGCCAGCGGCGCGGCTTCGTCAAGAAAGGCGCGGGCGAAGGCAATGACCTTGTCGCCACGGACCTTGTTGTAGCCTTTGCCCTTTTCGGCGCCATCGGCTTCGCTGATGGCATCGGTGCCGTACAACGCGTCGTACAGCGAACCCCAGCGGGCGTTCGAGGCGTTGAGGGCAAAGCGCGCATTCATCACCGGCACCACCAACTGTGGGCCAGCCATGCGGGCGATTTCGTCATCGACGTTTTGCGTCGTTGCCTGGAAATCTGCGGCTTCTGGCTGCAGATACCCAATGTCTTGTAGGAAGGCTTTGTAAGCCACGGCGTCATGGGCCTTACCGGCCTGCGCCTGGTGCCAGGCGTCGATGCGCGCCTGCAAATCATCGCGTTTGGCGAGCAGTGCTTTGTTCTTGGGGGCCAGGTCATGAATGACCTTATCGGCACCGGCCCAGAACTGGTCGGCGTTGAGGCCGGTACCGGGGATGGCTTCGTTGTTGACGAAGTCGAACAGGACTTTGGCGACCTGCAGGCCACCGACGTGAACGTGTTCAGTCATTGCTTGCCTCACTCATTTTTATTTAAAGCCTGGAGCGCTTCTCAAAACACCGCCGTAGCGGGGTCATACGGGGTAAAGCAGACGCATTGACCGACCTTGTTGCCAATTATGTAGTGGTCGCCGAGGCATACTACATGATCATTTGCCGATGTGAAAATCAGACTAACTACGTCGTTCTGCGACTTTTATTAAGCTATCGGTCACGTAGAAGAACAGGATGTTCTCAAGAAAAGTGCAGGTTGTTCCAGATAATTCTAAAAACAGTACACAATTTTATATGCAGGCCCATAAAAACCCCGTGGGAGCGGGCGCGCTCCCACGGGGTTCAGGTCAGGCTTTTTTGCGCAGGCTCAGCCAGGCGTCAATGCTGTACACCACAAGGCCCGCCCAAATGAACATAAAGGCGATCAGGGTGCTCTCGGACAAGTGTTCGCCAAACACCCACACGGCAAGAATCAGCACCAGGGTGGGCGCAACGTACTGCATAAAGCCGATGGTGGTGTAGGGCAGGTGGCGCGTGGCCGCGTTGAAGCACACCAGCGGGATTAATGTGGCCGGGCCTGCGGCCACCAGCAACCAGGCTTGTGAGGTGGCCCAGAAATCGGCGTGGGCACTGTTGGCCTCGGGGTGCATCAGCAGCCAGCCGATGGCGATGGGCACCAGAATCCAGGTTTCGACCACCAGCCCCGGCAACGCCTTGACCGGCGCCTGCTTGCGGATCAGCCCGTAAAAGCCAAAGGTCAGCGCCAGCACCAGCGACACCCACGGCAGGCTGCCGGCTTGCCACACTTGCTCGGCAACACCGATGGCGGCCAGGCCCACGGCAATCCATTGCAGGCGGCGCAGGCGCTCACCCAGCAGCAACATCCCGAGCAGCACGTTGACCAGCGGGTTGATGTAGTAACCCAGGCTGGCTTCGAGCATGCGGTCGTTGTTCACCGCCCACACATAGGTCAGCCAGTTGATGGCGATCAACAGGCCGCTGCCGCTGAGCACGGCGAGGCGTTTGGGGTTGTCGCGCAGCTCTTGCCACCAGCCGGGGTGCTTCCATACCAGCAACAGCAGCGAGCCAAACAGCGCTGACCAGAGCACGCGGCTGACGATGATTTCGGCGGCGGGCACGCTTTCCAGCAGTTTGAAATAGAGTGGGAACAGGCCCCAGATGACATAGGCGCTGAGGCCCAGAATGTACCCGCGACGCGGGTTGGCGGCTTGCATGCAGGATCCTTGGTTAGGTAACTGACTGATCTGTAGGAGCGAGCTTGCCTCGCGATCTTTAAACGATCAAAAGATCGCGAGGCAAGCTCGCTCCTACAAAGGGCACCACTTTAAAACAGTTTCAGCGGCTCTTCATTGAGCGCCGAGAGTTGTTCGCGCAACGCCAGCACCTGGTCGCCCCAATACCGCTCGCTGCCAAACCACGGGAAGCTGTGCGGGAACGCCGGGTCGTCCCAGCGGCGGGCCAGCCAGGCACTGTAGTGCATCAGGCGTAAGGCGCGAAGGGGTTCGATCAGGGCCAGTTCACGGGGGTTGAAGTCGTGGAACTCGCTGTAGCCATCCATCAGTTCGGACAGTTGGCCGAGGCATTCCTGGCGATCACCGGCCAGCATCATCCACAGGTCTTGCACCGCCGGGCCCATGCGGCAGTCGTCGAGGTCGACAATATGGAACACCTCGTCGCGGCACATCATGTTGCCGGGGTGGCAGTCGCCATGCATGCGAATGTTGCTGTGCGGGGTGGCGGCGTACACGTCTTCGACACGCTTGAGCAGATCGCGGGCCACCGACTCGTAGGCCGGTAACAGGCTGCGCGGGATGAAGTTGCCTTCGAGCAAGGTGGTTAGCGAGTCATGGCCAAAATTCTTCACGCCCAGGGCTTCGCGGTGTTCAAAAGGCTTGGTGGCGCCTACTGCATGCAGGCGCCCAAGCAGTTGGCCGAGGCGGTACAGCTGGTCGAGATTGCCCGGCTCGGGGGCACGGCCACCGCGTCGCGGGAACAGGGTAAAGCGAAAGCCCTGGTGTTCGAACAGGCTTTGGCCGTTATGAATGATCGGCGCCACCACCGGCACTTCGCAGTCGGCCAGTTCGAAGGTAAAGCGGTGTTCTTCGAGGATCGCTTCGTTGGTCCAGCGCTGCGGGCGGTAGAACTTCGCGATCAGCGGCTGCGAGCCTTCGATACCGACCTGGTACACGCGGTTTTCGTAACTGTTGAGGGCGAGCACGCGAGCGTCGCTGAGGAAACCGATGCTTTCGACGGCGTCGAGCACCAGATCAGGGGTAAGTGTTGCGAACGGATGAGACATGCTGACTCCTGCGCGCAGCAGGCTGCCGCGTCCGGCCAAGCATGTTAACGCAGACTGACCTCCGTAGGAGCTGCCGCAGGCTGCGATCTTTTGATCTTTTAAAAGATCGCAGCCTGCGGCAGCTCCTACGGGGACGTGTGTTATGTGCCGACGATCCCGCCATCTTCGCGGCTGATGGCCATGACCGAGGAGCGCGGTTTGCCGTTGGGCAGGTGCTCGGGGAAGGTCGAGCCGCCGTTTTCACCGGGGTGCTGGATGCCGACAAACAGGGTTTTTTGATCCGGCGAGAAGCTGATGCCGGTCACTTCACAGCCCACCGGGCCGACCATGAAACGACGGATTTCACCGCTGTCGGGGTCGGCGCAGAGCATTTGGTTATTGCCCATGCCGGCGAAGTCACCTGTGTTGCTGTAGTCGCCGTCGGTCAGGATCCACAGGCGCCCGGCGTCGTCAAAACCCAGGCCGTCGGGGCTGTTGAACATGTTCTGCGGGGTGATGTTGGCCGAGCCGCCTTTGGGCTGTTTTGGGTGCACCACCGGGTTGCCCGCGACCACAAACAGGTCCCAGTCGAAGCTGTCGGCACCGTGGTCATCGTTGTGGGCTTTCCAGCGCAGGATCTGCCCGTAAACGTTCTTTTCGCGCGGGTTGGGGCCGCCGACGGGCTGGCCGTCTTCGCCGCGTTTGGCGTTGTTGGTCAGGGTGCAATACACCTGGCCGTCTTTGGGGCTGACCACGATCCATTCCGGGCGGTCCATGCGCGTGGCGTTGACCACGCTGCCCGCGAGCCGGGCGTGGATCAGCACTTCGGCCTGGTTGGCGAAACCCTGGCTGGCGTCGATGCCGTTTTGGCCGTGGCGCAGTTCGATCCACTGGCCTTGGCCTTTGGGATGATCGGGGTGTTTGTCGCCCGCATCGAAGCGCGCCACATACAGCGTGCCGTGGTCCAGCAGGTCACGGTTGGCCTTGGGGTTTTGGGTATCGATGCGGTCACGGCTGATGAACTTGTAGATGAACTCACCGCGTTCGTCGTCGCCCATGTACACCACGGCGCGGCCATCACGGGTCTGTGCCAATGCGGCGTTTTCGTGTTTGAAGCGGCCCAGCGCGGTGCGTTTGACCGGCAACGATTTCGGGTCGAACGGGTCGATTTCGACCACCCAGCCATGGCGGTTGAGCTCGTTGGGGTTGGTCGCCAGGTCGAAGCGCGGGTCGTGCAGGTGCCAGTTGATCTCGCGGCTGGCGAGTGTGGCGCCATAGCGCTTTTGCGCGGCGTCGAAGGTCTGCTGGGGGTCTGAGCTGCCAAAGCAGTCGGTGAAGTTTTCTTCGCAGGTGAGGTAGGTGCTCCACGGTGTTTTGCCATTGGCGCAGTTCTGGAAGGTGCCCAGCACCCGTGCGCCATTGATGTCGGCCTGGGTGCGCAGCAAGGCGTGCCCTTCGGCCGGGCCGCTGAGGCGGATCGGCGTGTTGCCGTGGATGCGCCGGTTAAACGGCGAGCCCTGAACAAACTGCCAGCCGTCGCCTTTGCGCTGTACTTCAATGACCGACACGCCTTCGCTGGCCTGGGCTTTGCGCACCTCTTCGGCCGACGTCGGCAGGCCGCCGTGGGGGTACAGGTAGCGGTAGTTGGTGTATTCATTGTTGATCGCCAGCAGAGCGCGGTTGGGGTCGTCGGGGAAGGCGAACAGGCTCATGCCGTCGTTGTTGTCGCCAAACTGCACCTCCTGAGCGTCGGCGCTGCCATTGCCGCTGGGGTCAAAGGCCGGGCCGTTGGTGTGCAGGGGCTGGCCCCAACTGATCAACACCGAGGCGCGGTAGCCGGGTGGCAGGCTGAGGCTGTCGCTGGTGGCAGCATTGATGCTGGCAAAGCCCAGCAAGGGGCTTGCGGCCGAGCTGACCCCGGCAGCCAGCGCGCTGCGGCTGAGCAGGTTGCCGCCCAGAAACATCGCCGCGCCGCATAGGGCGCCTGCGCTGATAAACCCGCGTCGACTCAAGCCAACAATGCGCTCAAGGTCGGTGGGGTGTTGATCATCCAGGAGGTTCATAGTGCGCAGGCCTTTTAAGGTTTTTGCGCAACCTTAAGCAGCGGTTATGACAGTGGTGTTGCAGAAAACGTGTGGGAGCGGGCTTGCTCGCGATGGCATCGGTGCGGTCAAAGGGTCGACCGAGGTGTCTGCATCGCGAGCAAGCCCGCTCCCACAAGGCCGTTAGAGGGGCGTGCCGAGCAACACCAGGGTCGGTGAAAACTGCACATTGACCTCGCTGCCCACCGTCAACTGGAGTGTTTCGAGGTGTTGCGGTTCACTCAGGGCGCACAAGGTTTGGCCGCTGGGCAGGCTGATGCGCACTTCGCTGGGGCTGTGATCGGCGTCGAGGATCTGTTCGATGTGCCCGCGCAGCAGGTTGTGCCCGGCCACCAATGGCTGGTCGGGCGCCGTCAATTGCAGCCAGCCCGCCTTGATCAACGCCACCACCGGGGTGTCGAGGTTCAGTTCCAGGCGCTGGGTGCTGTCGTGGGTGATTTGCGCGTGCAGCGTCAGGCCGCCGGGCAGTTGCAGTTCAATCAGGTCGTTGTGGCCATGGCTGTGGATGGCCTTGACGCTGCCGTGCAACTGGTTGCGGGCGCTGGTTCTGAGCATCAAGCGGCCCAGCAGGTCGAGGTCGCTGGCGTCTTCGGCGGCGTCCAGCACTTGGCTTTGCAGGGCTTGCAGGCGTTGATAGAGGCGCATCACCCGTTCCCCGGCCACCGACAGGCGTGCACCGCCGCCGCCTTTGCCGCCCACGCTGCGTTCAACCAGCGGGGTTTGTGCCAGGTTGTTCAGCTCGTCGATGCTGTCCCACGCCGCTTTGTAGCTGATGCCCGCGCTTTTGGCGGCGCGGGTGATCGAGCCTTGCTCGGCGATGTGCTGCAACAAGGCAATGCGCTGGGGGCGGCGGGCGATGTGCTGGGTCAGCAAAGTCGGTAGTTGCATGGGGGCGTCATTCGCAAAGCAGGGTGAGCCCCGGAAAGTGCCTGCTCAGCCCGGTGGCGTCAAGGCGGCGCGTCGGGCCTGGGCGTGCGCGCCAGGCAATACACATCCACCTGT